>NZ_RBLN01000462.1:0-637 GCF_003989405.1 Micrococcus sp. HSID17227
TGGTCGGCGCCACCGGGGCGGCGGGCGCGACCACCGGGGCGGGGGCCGCCGTCGTGGTGTCCTGCGCCGGGGCGGGGGCGGGCTCGGTCTCGGCCGGGGCGCCCTTCAGGGGGACGTAGCCGGCCATTCGCTGCTTGGGCATGCTTCTCCTCGTCCGAGGGGCGCGGTCCGCAGCGGACCGCGCCCGCACCGGTTCAGCCGCGGCGGGTGCGCAGCTGCTCGATGACCTGCGGGACCACCTGGAAGATGTCCCCGACCACGCCGAAGTCGGCGTGCTCGAAGATCTCGGCGTCCTCGTTCTTGTCGATCGCCACGATGGTCTTGGCGGTCTTCATGCCGGCCAGGTGCTGGATGGCGCCGGAGATGCCGAGGGCGATGTACAGGTTCGGGGACACGATCACGCCGGTCTGGCCCACCTGGCGCTCGGCCGCGGTGTAGCCGGAGTCGACGGCGGCACGCGAGGCGCCCACGGCGGCGCCGAGCTCGTCGGCGAGCTGCTCGACGATCGCGAAGCCCTCCTCGGAGCCCACGCCGCGTCCGCCGGCGACGACGGTCTTGGCGCCGCGCAACGGCGGACGGGCGGAGTTCTGCGTGCGGGCGTTCACCTCGAGCACCCGGGCGCCGGCGGTCACCGGGC
>NZ_RBLN01000463.1:0-818 GCF_003989405.1 Micrococcus sp. HSID17227
CCCCGCCAGTTGCGGTCGGCGATCACGTAGCCGCGCTCGGCGAGCCAGCGCGCGGCGGCGTCCTCGCCGAACCGGCCCAGTGCCGTGTGCGCGCGGCTGGCGCGCCTGTCTCCGGGCGGCTGCGCCCCGATCCGTTCCGCGGTCCCCGTCATCCCGACCACCTCCTGGGCACCAGGGTGGTCCCGGGCGGGGTCGCCGGGTGGGTGGCGGCGGGGATTGTGCGGGGCCGGACGCCTGTGCAGGAGTGGACGTCGGCGTCCCGCCCTCGGGGCCGATCAGGGGTGGGTCAGCTCGGCAGCTGGCCGTCCGGCGGGACCGTCAGGTCCTCGGTGGGCAGCTCCTCGATGTTCACGTCCTTGAAGGTCAGCACCTTCACGCGCTTGATGAACCGCTGCGTGCGGTACACGTCCCACACCCAGGCGTCCTCGAGCAGGATCTCGAAGAACACGTCCCCGTCCGCCTGGCGGGGCGTCAGCCGCACGTCGTTGGCGAGGTAGAAGCGCCGCTCGGTCTCCACGACGTAGCGGAACAGGCCCACCACGTCCCGGTACTCGCGGTAGAGCAGCAGCTCGGCCTCGGCCTCGAAGTCCTCGACGTCGTCTGCGCTCATGACATGCCTCCTCAGTGCTCGCCGCGCACCCGCGACAGTCCGGGCACGCACGGTCTCCATCCTCCCCCGTCCGGGGGTCGCACGTCGAACGGGCGGCCGCGCCCGACCCCAGGGGCTCAGTCGAACAGGGTGGGCGGCGCCTGCGCGGGCGCGCCCGGCAGCCCGAGGTTCCAGCTGCGCCGGTGTTGCCGGCTCGCCCCGCGCTCGG
>NZ_RBLN01000464.1:0-842 GCF_003989405.1 Micrococcus sp. HSID17227
TATCCGAGCCCGGCACGAGCGGGGCGCCCGCCTGCTGGGCGAGGGAGCGGGCGGTGATCTTGTCCCCGAGGGCGCGGATCGCGTCCGGCGACGGGCCGATCCAGGTCATCCCGGCGTCGATCACGGCCTGCGCGAAGTCGGCGTTCTCGGAGAGGAAGCCGTAGCCCGGGTGCACGGCGTCGGCGCCGGCGCGGCGGGCGACGTCGAGGACCGCGTCGATCCTCAGGTAGGTGTCCGCCGAGGACGCGCCCGGCAGGTGGAAGGCCTCGTCCGCGACGGCCACGTGCAGGGCGTCGGCGTCCGGATCCGAGTAGACGGCGATCGACGCGATGCCGTGGTCGCGGGCGGCGCGGGCCACGCGCACGGCGATCTCGCCGCGGTTGGCGATGAGCACCCGCGTGACGGGGCGGGCGGCGGGGGTGGTGGTGGTCATGCGGGGGTCTCCTCGGAGGGCGATGCGGAGTCGACGACGGTCTCGGCGCCGGGGCGGGGATGGGGGACGAAGCGGACGCGGGCGCCCGGCGGCAGCTGGGCCGCCAGGCTGAGGTCCGCGCGGGCCACGACGCCGATCACCGGGTAGCCGCCGGTGACCGGATGGTCGGAGAGGAACAGGACGGGCTCACCCGAGGGCGGCACCTGCAGCGCGCCGCGCACGGCGCCCTCGGACTTCAGCTCGCCCTCCCGCACGCGCTCGAGCGGCGCGCCGTCGTCGGGGGCCGTGAGGCGCACGCCGATCCGGTCGGTCTGCTGGCTCACGTCCCAGTCCTGCGTGAACAGGCGCTCCAGGCCCGCCTCGCCGAACCAGTCGTCGCGGGGGCCGGGGACCACGCGCAGCACGGCCA
>NZ_RBLN01000465.1:0-799 GCF_003989405.1 Micrococcus sp. HSID17227
AGGACGGCACGGAGGTGTGGCTGCTCGACCCGGCCGTGAGCCTGCGGGTGCCGGGCAGCGTCCCGGCGGGCACCCGGGTGCGCGTGCGGATCGAGGGCGTGGACCGCGCCTCGGGTGCGATCACGGCCGCGGGGGTAGACTGGTCGCACAGCTCACGCTGACCCAGGATGACCGGTCGCTCTCTGATCACCCTGACCCGCCGCCCGCGCCCCTGACGCCCGGGACGGCACCATGACCTGCCGGATCCGGCACGGCCCGCCTCGCACGGCGCGCCCGGCCCGGTTCCACGGGGCGCCGCCCGTCGGCCGCTCCGCGTGCTTGCCTCGCGATCGGCTTCCGCTTGAACCGCGCGCACGGCGGAGCCGGGCCTTCCGCCCGCCGTGACGACGCCCGACCAGGAACGCGAGTCGCCATGACCCAGAACTCCGAGCACACCCCCGCCCCCGCCGACGTCGACCCGACGGTCGCGGAGATCGCGGAGGACATCGTCACCGAGGACGCCGCCCCCGTGGCCCCCGAGCAGACCTTCGCCGACTTCGGGGTGCACCCCAAGATCGTCGAGGCCCTGGAGGCCAAGGGCATCGTCCACCCCTTCCCCATCCAGGCCATGACCCTGCCGGTCGCCCTCGGCGGCCACGACATCATCGGCCAGGCCAAGACCGGCACGGGCAAGACCCTCGGCTTCGGCATCCCCGCGCTGCAGCGCGCCATCGGCCCGGGTGAGCCCGGTTGGGGCGGCCTCGAGGCCAAGGGCACCGCGGGCGCCCCGCAGGCCCTGATCGTCGCCCCGACGCGCGAG
>NZ_RBLN01000466.1:0-876 GCF_003989405.1 Micrococcus sp. HSID17227
CCGCCCTTCCGCTCTCGCGCGCCGCGGCGGACGCCCTGGGGCCGGCCGCCGGCTGAGCGCCGGACGCCGCATCCGGCGCGTCCCGTCCGGTCACACGCGGCGGCGCGGTGCCCCGTGCGTGAGAGACTGCACGCCATGGTGCGCTGGTTGACAGCGGGGGAGTCTCACGGCCCCGCGCTCACAGGAATCGTTGAGGGACTGCCGGCCGGGATCCCGGTCACGACGCAGGACGTGCAGGACGCGCTCGCGCGCCGCCGCCTGGGGTACGGGCGCGGCGCGCGCATGAAGTTCGAGCAGGACGCGGTGACGATCCTCGGCGGCGTCCGCCACGGCCGCACCCTCGGCTCGCCCGTGGCGATCCAGGTGGGCAACACGGAATGGCCCAAGTGGGAGAAGGTGATGGCCGCCGATCCCGTCCCCGCGGAGGAGCTCGACGGTCTGGCCCGCAACGCGGCGCTCACCCGCCCGCGGCCCGGCCACGCCGACCTGACCGGCATGCAGAAGTACGGCTTCGACGAGGCCCGCCCCCTCCTCGAGCGCGCCTCCGCCCGTGAGACCGCCGCCCGTGTGGCCCTGGGCACCGTCGCCCGCGCCTTCCTCGGCGAGCTCGGCGTGCGGATCGTCTCCCACACCGTGGCCTTCGGGGAGGCCGCCCTGCCGGAGGGCCACCCGTTCCCCGTGCCCGAGGACGAGGCCCGCCTCGACGCCGACCCGGTCCGCTGCCTCGACCCGCAGACCTCGGCGGCGATGGTCGCCGAGGTCGACGACGCCCACCGCGCCGGGGAGACCCTCGGCGGCGTCGTGGAGGTGCTGGCGTACGGCGTGCCGATCGGCCTGGGCTCCCACGTGCACTGGGACCGCCGCCTCGACGCGCGG
>NZ_RBLN01000467.1:0-870 GCF_003989405.1 Micrococcus sp. HSID17227
CCTACGCCGAGCTGGCCCGCGCCGGCTACGCACGCATCCTCTCCGTCCACCTGTCCGGCGAGCTCTCCGGCACCGTGGAGGCCGCGCGCCTGGCCGCCGCGGACGCCGAGCGCCCGGTGACCGTGGTGGACTCGCGCACCGTGGGCTTCGCTCTGGGCACGGCCGTGGTGGACGCCGCCGTGGACGCGGGGGTGGGAATGCCCGTGGCCCGCATCCGCGAGCGGCTCGAGGCCACCGTGGACTCCAGCCACGTGCTGTTCACGGTGCCCAGCCTCGAGCAGCTGCGCCGGGGCGGGCGGATCAGCGGGCTCGCCTCGCTGCTGGGCACCCTGCTGCAGGTGCGCCCCGTCATGGCCGTCGACGACGGCGCGATCGGCCTGGTCGACCGCCCGCGGTCCGCGGCCCGCGCCGTCGACCGGCTCGTGGAGCTCGCGGTCGAGAGGGCCGGAGAGGACCCGGTGCGGATCGCCGTCCACGAGTACGGCGACCCCGAGACGGCCATGCAGCTCGCGGAGCGTCTGCAGCCGATCTCCACCACACCCGTGCCCGTCGTCGAGCTGCCCGCCGTGCTCGCCGCGCACCTGGGCCTGGGTGCGCTGGGCGTGGTGATCTGCCCACTGGAATCGCCCACGGGGGGCTCGGGGGACTGAGGCCGCCCGTGCAGGAGCGCAGCGGAGACGGGCGCGTCCGTTCCTGCACACCGCCCCGGACCGCGGTGGTCATCCCCAGGCCGGGTA
This sequence comes from Micrococcus sp. HSID17227, assembly GCF_003989405.1. Classification (NCBI taxonomy): domain Bacteria; kingdom Bacillati; phylum Actinomycetota; class Actinomycetes; order Micrococcales; family Micrococcaceae; genus Micrococcus; species Micrococcus sp. HSID17227. Next base: position 738 of record NZ_RBLN01000467.1, read on the forward strand.
CGGGACGCGCCCGGCTCAGACGCGGGGACGCAGACTGCCCGCATGAGCCCCAGCCACCGCCTCTGCGACGATCCGCCCGCCTTCGCCCCGGACCCCGCGGCCGTCCCCGACGTCGACACGGCCGGCCCGCACG
>NZ_RBLN01000468.1:0-1020 GCF_003989405.1 Micrococcus sp. HSID17227
GCACTACGACGCGCGGAGCCGCCTCGTCGGGGAGGAGTTTCGCGCCCGCCGGCGGGACGGTCGCGAGGCCGGCGGCCTCGACGGGAGCGACCGAGGCGGGAGTCGTGGCCGTCCCGGCGTTCGTGTGACGGGCCGCGTCGTCGAGCGGGCGCGCGTCGGGGGCGCCCTCCGTGGTCGCGGACGGCTGCTGCGGGAGCAGGCCGCCGACGAGGACGGAGAGCGCGGCGACCGCGACGGCGGGCGCGAGCGGGCGGGGGGATGCGGCGGAACCCGGCAGGAGAATCTTCATGCGGATGCCGTCGGAAGGTGGAGTGCCCGAGGAATGACAGGCGCGGGCCGTGTCGCTTTCCCGGGTCGGTGACGTGGTGCGGGCGGGATGACGGCCGGAGAGCCGTCGTGATCGTAGCGTGATCGACCATTCCCGGGAACCTTTTTCTCAGGCTTGTCGGGTCATTTCATGCCCCCGTGATGTCCGGTTCATCCATTCACAGGTGGGCACGGTGTGGCGCCGGGGCGGAGCACAGCGGAGGGGTGTCGGGTCCGCGCCGGGGGATACGGTGACGGGAGACCACCACGGGCCGCCCGGCCCGGGAACCAGAGGAGGCAGACCATGGCGGAGCCGATCCACATCGGCGCGGCGGCGGACGTCCCGGAGGGCGAGGCGATCGTCGTCCCGGCGGCGACGGCGGGGACGAGGGACGACGTCGCGGTGTTCCACACGGACGCGGGCGAGTTCCACGCGATCGACGACACGTGCACCCACGAGGACGCCTCGCTGGCCGAGGGCTGGCTCGAGGACGACCGGGTGGAGTGCCCGCTGCACGCCGCGCAGTTCTGCCTGCGCACCGGCGAGGCGCTCTGCCTGCCCGCCACCAAGGGCGTCGGCGTGCACCGCGTCGAGGAGCGCGAGGGCCAGCTCTACCTCGTCCCCGGCGCATGAGCCACGACGTCGAGGCCCCGGCGGGCGTGCCCGGCTCGGTCGCGGTGGTGGGCGGCGGCGTCGCGGGCTTCGCCGTGGTC
>NZ_RBLN01000469.1:0-750 GCF_003989405.1 Micrococcus sp. HSID17227
TGGACGCGGCGGCCTGCGGCGCCTGCTCGGCGCGCGGCCGGTGAGGGACCGAGGCGGGCACGGATGCACCTTCCGGGGTGGGCGGGTCGATGGACGAGGGGCGCTCAGAGGCCCTGCCAGGACGGCTTGGCCTCCCACATGTGGCGGTACTCCCCCGCGAGCTCGAGTCGCCCGGCGGCGGCCTCGTCCACGAGGACGGTCACATGCGGGTGCAGCTGCAGGGCCGTGACCGGCCAGCGCGCGCTCACGGGGCCCTCCACGAGCTGCCGCACCGCCTCGGCCTTGCCCTCGCCCCGGGCCAGCAGGACCAGGTGTCGGGCGTCGAGGATCGTGCCCACGCCCTGGGTGAGGCAGTGGGTCGGGACCTGGTCGAGGTCGCCGTCGAAGAAGCGGGCGTTGTCCCGCCGGGTCTGCTCGGCGAGCACCTTGATGCGCGTGCGGGAGGCGAGGGAGGAGCCGGGCTCGTTGAACGCGATGTGCCCGTCCGTGCCCACGCCGAGCAGCTGCACGTCCACGCCGCCGGCCTCGCGCAGCGCCTCCTCGTAGGCGGCGCAGGCGCCCGGGACGTCCGCCGCCCCGCCGTCCGGACCGTGCACGGCCTCCGGGGCGATGTCCGTGCGCACGACGAACTCCCGCTCGATCACGGTGCGGTAGGACTCGGGGTGTCCCGCGGGCAGGCCGACGTACTCGTCCAGCAGGAACGCGCGGCAGGAGCGCAGGGACAGCTCCCCGTCCCGGACCCGGCGGGCG
>NZ_RBLN01000470.1:0-1016 GCF_003989405.1 Micrococcus sp. HSID17227
GAAGCGGCCAAGGCCATGGGCATGTCGCGCTCTAAACTGTACCGCCGCATCCTGCTGCCGTCGGCCCTGCGTCGTGCACTGCCGCAGTACAGCAACGAAGTGATCATGATGCTGCAGACCACCAGCCTTGCGTCCATCGTCACGCTGATCGACATCACCGGTGCCGCGCGCACGGTGAACGCCCAATTCTACCTGCCGTTCGAAGCCTATATCACGGCCGGCGCGTTCTACCTGTGCCTGACCTTCATCCTGGTGCGCCTGTTCAAGTTGGCCGAGCGCCGCTGGCTGAGCTACCTGGCTCCAAGGAAGCATTGAGATGGAACGTATCGATCACCTGTTGCCCTGGGGCCACCTGGGTTGCGAGCGCCAACTGAGCGTCTTTCGTTTCGGCAGCGGCGAGCGCAAGGCGTATATCCAGGCCAGCCTGCACGCCGACGAGTTGCCGGGGATGCGCGCCGCCTGGGAGCTGAAAAAGCGTCTCATCGAACTGGAGCGCCAGGGCGCCCTCAACGGTGTGATCGAGCTGGTGCCGGTGGCCAACCCGATGGGCCTGGGGCAACTGTTGCAAGGTGCTCACCAGGGCCGTTTCGAGGTGGGCAGCGGCAAGAATTTCAACCGCGATTTCGTCGAGTTGAGCGAGCCGGTCGCCGCGTTGCTCGCCGGCAAGCTGGGCGATGACCCTCACGCAATGTGCGCATGATTCGCCAGGCGATGACCGATGCACTCGACGCCCTGCCGGCACCGAGCAGCCAGCTGCAAGGCATGCAGCGCGTCTTGCTCAGCCATGCCTGCACCGCCGATGGGGTGCTGGACCTGCACTGCGATGCGGAGGCGGCGTTGCACATGTATGCGCTGCCCCAGCACTGGCCGCAGTGGCGTTCGTTGTCGGCGCACTTGAATGTGAAAGTCGGCCTGCTGGCCGAGGATTCCGGCGGCAGCTCGTTTGATGAAGCCTGTTCGCTGCCGTGGCTGCGCCTGTCCCGCTTGTTCCCTGAGGCGCAAATCCCGCTGGCGTG
>NZ_RBLN01000045.1:0-11563 GCF_003989405.1 Micrococcus sp. HSID17227
TGCCGGGTACATCCGAGTCGAGGGCGAGGCGGAGGACGGCGCGGCCGCGGACGGCGGGGCCCTCGAGCTCGCCGAGGCCACGGCCGCGCACGTGTGGGTCGAGCGTCTCGACGGCTGAGACGCGGTGCGCCGCCGTCGTGCGTGACGGGGGCGTGATGGCCCGGTGACGGGCCGGTGAACCTCTTCCGCCGCCGCAGGCGACACGTGGCGCGCCGATGCACCCGCGTCTAGCGTGGAGACACGACGCCCCTGTGTCCCCACGCTTCCGAGGCCCCCGATGCGCACACTCGTCCTCAACGCCGGCTACGAACCCCTCTCGGTCGTCTCCGACCGCCGGGCGCTGCTGCTCGTGGCCACCGGCAAGGCGAGCGTGCTCGAGGACGCCGGTGACCCGATGCGCAGCCCCACCCGCGCGTGGGGCCGGCCCCTCGTGATCCTGCTGCACCAGTACATCCGGGTGCCCCACACGGATGCGGCCCCGGTCTCCCGCAAGGGCGTGCTGCGCCGGGACGGACACCGCTGCGCCTACTGCGGCGCCCACGCCACCACCGTGGACCACGTGCGGCCGCGCTCGCGGGGCGGCGAGAACTCGTGGGAGAACCTCGTGGCCTGCTGCCTGCGCTGCAACGGGGCGAAGGCGGACCGCTCGCTCGAGGCCCTGGGCTGGCGGCTGCGGGTGGAGCCGGTGCGCCCGCGCGGGGCCCAGTGGCGGATCCGCGAGCTGGAGCGGCCCGCCGAGGCGTGGCGGGACTACCTGCGCCTGGCGGCCTGACGCCGGAAGCGGAATCGCGCCCGCTCGTGCCCGGCGGTTCCTAGACTCTCGAACGGTCGAGAGAGCGGAGGGGCCCATGAGCATGGAGTCGGCGGCACGGATGTCCATGATGCGGATGACCCACGGGCAGTCCGACGCCCAGCAGAGCCTCGCCCGCGGCACGGTGCGCCGGACCATCGCGTTCGCGGGCCGGTACCGCACCCGCCTGATCGTGTTCGTCGCGGCGTCCATCGTGGGCGCGGTGCTCGGCGTGGCCTCGCCGGTGCTGGCCGGCGACGTCGTCAACGCGATCACCGGTGGCGCGGACCGCGGGCTCGTGGTGCGGCTGGCCCTGCTGATCGCCCTCGTGGCGGTGCTCGACGCGGCGCTGTCCGTGTTCACCAAGTGGCTCTCCGCCGGGCTGGGGGAACAGGTCATCTACGACCTGCGCACCGCCGTGTTCGACCACGTGCAGCGCATGCCGGTGGCGTTCTTCCAGCGCACCCGCACCGGCGCGCTCGTCTCGCGCCTGAACAACGACGTGATCGGGGCGCAGTCGGCGATCTCGCGGACGCTCTCCGGCGTCGTCGCGAACGTGGTGTCCGTCGCGCTGACCCTGGGCGTGATGGTGGCCACCAGCTGGCAGGTCACCGTCCTGTCCCTCGTGATGCTGCCGCTGTTCCTGCTGCCGGCCCGGGCGGTCGGCTCGAAGCTGGCGGGCCTGTCCCGCGAACGGGCCGGGCACAACGCGGCCATGGGCGACCAGATGACCGAGCGGTTCTCCGCTCCCGGCGCCACGCTCATCAAGCTCTTCGGCCGCCCCGCCGCCGAGTCCGCCGAGTTCGCCCGCCGTGCGGACCGCGTGCGCGCCACCGGCGTGGACATCTCCGTGCGCCAGGCCGTCTTCACCACGCTGCTCACCCTGGTCTCCGCGCTCGCGCTCGCGGCCGTGTACGGCGTGGGCGGGCTCCAGGCGATCGCGGGCACCCTCGACGCCGGCGACGTCGTCACCCTCGCCCTGCTGCTGACCCGCCTGTATGCGCCCCTGACCGCGCTGGCGAACGCCCGCGTGGAGATCATGAGCGCGCTCGTGAGCTTCGAGCGCGTGTTCGAGGTCCTGGACCTGGAGCCCCTCATCACGGAGCCCGCGCGGCCCGCAACCCTGCCGGAGGGGCCCCTGTCCGTGCGGCTGCGGGACGTGCGCTTCGCCTACCCCACCGCGGAGCAGGTGTCCCTGGCCTCCCTCGAGGAGGTCGCCGTGCTGGATACGCGCGGCGGCGAGGAGGTGCTGCACGGGATCGACGTGGCCGTGCCCGCCGGGGCCACCGTGGCCCTCGTGGGCTCCTCGGGTGCGGGCAAGTCCACCATCGCCTCGCTCGTCACCCGCCTGCACGACGTCACCTCCGGCGCCGTCGAGATCGGCGGCGTGGACGTGCGGGACCTCGCGTTCGCGGACCTGCAGCGGGCTGTGGGCATGGTGACCCAGGACGGCCACCTCTTCCACGAGACCGTGCGCGCCAACCTGACGCTGGCCCGCCCCGATGCGACGGACGAACAGCTGTGGGACGCCATCGAGCGGGCGCGCCTGCGCTCCGTCGTCGAGGCGCTGCCGGACGGGCTGGACACCGTGGTCGGCGAGCGCGGCTACCGCCTCTCCGGCGGTGAGCGGCAGCGCATGACGATCGCGCGGCTGCTGCTGGCGGCCCCGCGCGTCGTGGTGCTGGACGAGGCGACGGCGGCGCTGGACTCCACCAACGAGCGCGCCATCCAGGAGGCGCTGGGGGAGGCCCTGGCCGGGCGGACCGCGATCGTGATCGCCCACCGGCTCTCCACCGTCCGCAGTGCGGACGAGATCCTCGTGGTCGAGGCCGGGCGGATCGTGGAGCGCGGCACGCACACCGCGCTGCTCGCGGCGGACGGACGGTACGTGGAGCTCTACACCACGCAATTCGCCGACGCGGAGTGAGGCGGCGGCCGGATCGGCCGCCCGGGTGCCCCAGGCCGGAATCGAACCGACGGCCTACCCTTTAGGAGAGGGTCGCTCTATCCAACTGAGCTACTGGGGCGTGGACCGCGCGTCGGTCCGGTGATCGAGTCTAGCCGAGCCCCTCAGGCCTCCCGCGCGGCGGGACCACGACGACGGCGCCGCCCGGCCCACAGCATCACGGCCACCGCCAGCGCGAGCAGCGCGAGCAGGACCCAGCGGGTCAGCGTCAGGGCGGCGGCCAGGCCGGCGCCCGGGCCGCCGGCGGCGATGGCCTGCTCGATCGCGATGTTCTCGCAGATGTCCACGACCGCGAACAGGACCCCCAGCCCGAAGACGACCCACTTGGCCCCGGCGGGACGCAGGCGCCACGCGCCGACCGCGGTGACCGTCAGCGCCACGGCGATCGGGAAGATCACGCCGGCCGTCTTGTGCACCCAGTTCAGCTGGCCGCGGGCGTCCTCGTCCATGACCGCGGAGAGCGCGCGGATGTGGTCCTGCCCGTAGAACAGCAGGGAGTCCGGCATCGCCAGGCCGCCGCTGAGCTGGGTCATCTGCTGCAGCACCAGCAGATGGAGGTACGCGCCCACGAGCAGGGTGGTCACGATCAGCGCGCTCACCGGGATCGCCGGGCTGCCCTCGCGCTCAGCGGCCGTGGCGAGGTCCTCACGGACGTGGACGTCCCGCAGCGCGGGACGGGAGCGCGGGGACTCGGCGACCGGGCGCGCGGCGGGCCGCGACGGGCGCGGACGGGACTTGCGGGACTTCTGGGACACGGGGCACCTCCGCGGTCCATCCTCCCAGACCGGCCGAGCCGGCCCGGCCCCGGTCAGGCTCCGCTTCGTCCAGCCCACTTTCGAACGTGAGATCGGGGTCATGGGGACTTTCGAACGCGAGACAGGCCCTCCGTCACGTTCGAAAGTGCGGGGGTGGCGGGGATGCCGGGGTGGCGGGGTCGGGGCCGGGGCTGCTCAGTCCGCGTGGCGAGGCCGCGGGCGGGGGGCCCGGACCCGGGCGGGTGCGCCGGCCGCCGGCTCGGCGGCCGGGGTCGGCCCCGCGGCGGGCTGCGGCGGGGACGCCGGCTCGACGACCGGCAGGGGCGCCGTCGTCGAGGCGGGCTCGGCGGTCTGTGCCGGCACGGCGTCCGCCGCTCCCGGGACCGTGGCCCGGGTGCGAGGACGCGCCCGGACGCGTCCCGCCGTCGGGAATTCGAAGAGCCAGCGAACCCGTCGGTAGCCGAGCGCGAGGGCGAGCGGGACGAGGAACGTGAACGACGCGATGGCCACGTAGAAGTCGACCGGGCGGACCGCGGCGAGGTCGCGGAAGGCCGCCACCGCCAGGATCAGCACCGGCATGTGGGCGACGTAGAGGACCATCGAGCGGCGGCCGCAGAACTCGAGGAACGGCAGACGGGGCAGGCGCGGGCCGAGCCACAGCACCACGAGGATCCCCGGCAGCGCGGCGAACACGGACCAGGGCTGGCGCTCCGCCACCACGAGCGCGCCGGTGCGCGTGGCCGTCACGGTGAGCACCATGAGGATCACCGCGATCACACCCAGGGCGGCGGGCGCCGTGCGGATCCGGGGGAGCAGTCGCGCGGACGCGGCACCGAGGAAGAAGTACACGCCCCAGTACAGGGGACGCACCCAGTCGCGGGGGCCGCTGACGAACTCGAGGAGCAGCACGAAGAGGACGGCCGCGACCACCAGCGCCGGGACGCGACGGATCACCGGGCCGATGAGGTAGCAGAGCATGAGCACCCACAGGAACCACAGGTGCCACGCGCCGCCGCGCCAGAACTCGACGGACAGCAGGGATCCGGGCTTGCCCGTGGCCAGCGCCAGGACGACCATCCAGACGAGGAACGGCCACAGGATCCGCTCCGCCTTGCCGCGGTAGTACGTGCCCAGCGGCTTGGACACCGAGCGGGGCAGCAGGACGCCGGACAGGAACACGAGCATCGGCATCCGCCACGACTGGAACACCTGCACCACGTTCGCGAACGCCACGGAGCTGAAGGTCGCGTCGAGCCCCTGCGGCATCGTGTAGGTGTGGGTGAACATCACCAGCAGCACGGCGAATCCGCGCATGGCGTCCATCCAGGTCATCCGGCTGGGGGCGGACCCGTGGGACACGGGCGGGGTCGGCGTCGTGGACATGGCGGCTCCGGGGTGGCGTGGCAGGGCGGGGAAGGGGGCTCCGCCGCCACATCGCGCGGAACGCCCAGAAGACCATAGCGGGCCGGTCGATTCCCGCCCACTTTCGAACGTGAAATCGGGGTCATGGGGACTTTCGAACGCGAGATAGGCCCCCCATCACGTTCGAAAGTGCGGGTGGGGTGGGGCGGGGCGGCGCGGTGGGGGATGGCGACGACGGCGCCCCCTGTCGCGTCCGGAGCCCCGCCTAGACTGGGTCCGCCATGGCTGACCTCTTCTCCGCGCTCGGACGCACGCCCCTGAACCTCGACCGGACCCGCCGCCCCGCGGACCCGGAGACCGCCCTGCCCGGGCTCGTGCCCCCGGCCGTCACGCGCGCGGCCGCGGACCCCGAGGCCTGGGGCGAGGACGCCCGCCCGGCCGCTCCGGCGCACACTCCCGAGTCGCTCGTGGCGGGGCTCAACCCGCAGCAGGCCGCCGCGGTGACCCACACGGGGGCGCCCCTGTTGATCGTGGCGGGCGCCGGCTCGGGCAAGACCCGGGTGCTGACCCACCGCATCGCGTGGCTGCTCGCCACCGGACGGGCGCGGCCGCATGAGATCCTCGCCATCACCTTCACGAACAAGGCCGCCGCGGAGATGCGCGAGCGCGTGGCCGGGCTGATCGGTCCCACCGCCCAGCGGATGTGGATCTCCACGTTCCACTCCTCCGCCGTGCGGCTGCTGCGCAACGAGGCCGCCAACATCGGGCTGAAGTCCACGTTTACCATCTACGACTCGGCGGACAGCCTGCGCCTGGTCACCACCGTCGCCAAGCAGCACGAGCTGGACCCGAAGCGCTTCGCGCCCAAGGCCCTGCTGAACCGCATCAGCTCCCTGAAGAACGAGCTCGTGGAGGCGGACGACTACGCCGCCACCGTGGCCGAGGGGGACCCGTGGGGCCGCGCCGTCGCCGCCGTCTACCGGGACTACACGGCCCGCCTGCGCCAGGCCAACGCCCTGGACTTCGACGACCTGATCGGCATGACGGTCCACATGTTCGAGGCGTTCCCGCGCGTGCTGGACAACTACCGCCGCCGGTTCCGCCACGTCCTCGTGGACGAGTACCAGGACACCAACCACGCCCAGTACCGCCTGATCCGGCTCCTCTCCGGCCCGGCGGGTGACCCCGAGGGCGTGGAGACCCCCGGCGGCGAGCTGACCGTCGTCGGCGACTCGGACCAGTCCATCTACGCGTTCCGCGGCGCGGACATCCGCAACATCGTCGAGTTCGAGCAGGACTTCACGGACGCCGCCACCATCAAGCTCGAGCAGAACTACCGCTCCACACAGACCATCCTGGACGCCGCCAACGCGGTGATCGAGCGCAACCCGGACCGCCGTCCCAAGCGCCTGTGGACGGCCGAGGGGGAGGGCCCGGCGATCGTCGGCTACGCCGCGGAGAACGAGTCCGCCGAGGCGGAGTGGATCGCCACCACCATCGACCGGCTGCAGGACGAGGACGGGATCCGCCCGGCCGACGTCGCCGTGTTCTACCGGACCAACGCGCAGTCCCGTGCGCTCGAGGAGCGGCTGGTGACGCGCGGCATCCCGTACCGCGTCATCGGCGGCACGCGCTTCTACGACCGCAAGGAGATCAAGGACGCGCTCGCCTACCTGCGGGTGATCGTCAACCCCGACGACGACGTCAACGTGCGCCGCATCCTCAACGAGCCCAAGCGGGGCATCGGGGACCGGGCCGAGGGCGCCGTCGCCGCGTGGGCCGAGCGGAACCGCTCTACGTTCTCCGCGGCCCTGCGCGACGCCGAGAACGCTCCCGGCATGGCCGCCCGCTCGCTCAAGGCCGTCCGCGGCTTCGTGCAGATGATGGACGACCTCGGCCAGGTCGCCGAGTCCGCCGGCCCGGCCACCGTCCTGGAGGCCGTCCTCGAGCAGTCCGGGATGCTGGCCGCCCTCCGCGAGTCCGAGGACCTGCAGGACGAGTCCCGCGCGGACAACCTCGGCGAGCTCGTCGCCGTCGTCCGCTCCTTCGAGACGACGCATCCGGACGGCACCCTGTCCGACTTCCTCGAGCAGGTGGCGCTCGTGGCGGACGCTGACCAGCTGCCTACGGCCCCGGACGTGGAGGGCGAGGCGCTCGCGGAGCAGCAGGGCCAGGTCACGCTCATGACGCTGCACACCGCCAAGGGCCTCGAGTTCCCCGTGGTGTTCCTGACGGGCATGGAGCACGGGGTGTTCCCGCATGCCCGCTCGATGACGGACGAGAAGGAGCTCGCGGAGGAGCGTCGCCTGGCGTACGTGGGCCTGACGCGCGCCCGCCGTCGCCTGTTCCTGACGCGCGCCGAGGCACGCTCGCTGTGGGGCCAGCACCAGTTCAACCCGCCCAGCCAGTTCCTCGGGGAGATCCCGGAGGCGCTCATCGACTGGGAGCGGGAGGGCACCACCCGCTCGGCCGGGTCGTTGAGCCTGACCGGCGCCGGCACCTCGCGCTACGCGGGGCGGTTCGGTGGCGGGCGGCCGGCCTGGCGGTCCCGGGACGACGACGGCGCGCGACCCCAGCGCCTCACCCGCGGGGACGAGCCGGCGGACCTCACGGTGCCCTCCGGTGTGGTGCGCGGGAAGGCCCCGAGCCGGGTGCAGCCGCAGAAGGAGATCGCGGCGCTCAACCCGGGCGACCGCGTCTCCCACGCGACCTTCGGCGAGGGGCGCGTGGACGCCGTCGCGGGCGCGGGGGACAAGACCGTCGCGACCGTCACCTTCGACGCCACCGGGGCACAGAAGCGGCTGCTGCTGCGCTACGCGCCGCTGACGAAGGTCGAGGGCTGACGGGACCGGCCCGCCGACCCCCCGGTCGCCCCGGGGCGTGGACTACAGTGAGCCGTGGAACGCCGCCGTCCGCCGCCCCGCCGTGCCCCCGCGCCCGGCCCGGCCACGGAGGGGGCGTCGACGTCGGCCGCGCCCGCGGGCGAGGCCGGCAGACCCTGTCTTCGACCAAGAAGGACACACCACCGTGGACCTGTATGAGTACCAGGCGCGCGATCTGTTCGAGGCGCACGGCGTCCCCGTGCTGGCCGGCATCGTTGCGCAGACCCCGGACGAGGCCAAGGCGGCCGCGGAGAAGATCGGCGGCGTCACCGTCGTCAAGGCGCAGGTGAAGGTCGGCGGCCGCGGCAAGGCCGGCGGCGTGAAGGTCGCCAAGACGGCCGACGAGGCCTACGAGCACGCCAAGGCCATCCTGGGGATGGACATCAAGGGCCACACCGTGCACCAGGTCATGATCGCCCAGGGCGCCGACATCGCCGAGGAGTACTACTTCTCCGTGCTGCTGGACCGCGCCAACCGCACCTACCTGGCCATGTGCTCGGTCGAGGGCGGCATGGAGATCGAGCAGCTCGCCGAGGAGCGCCCCGAGGCCCTCGCCAAGGTGCCCGTCTCCCCGCTGACCGGCATCGACGCCGAGACCGCCCAGAAGATCGTCACCGAGGCGGGCTTCCCCGAGGAGCTGCGCGCCGACGTCGCCGAGGTCATCCAGAAGCTCTGGGAGGTCTTCGAGAAGGAGGACGCCACCCTCGTCGAGGTGAACCCGCTGGTGAAGACCGGCGACGGCACGATCCTCGCCCTGGACGGCAAGGTCTCCCTCGACGACAACGCGGCGTTCCGCCACGAGGGCCACGCCGCCCTCGTCGACGAGCGCACCGAGGACCCGCTGGAGGCCAAGGCCAAGGCCAACGGCCTCAACTACGTGAAGCTGGACGGCCAGGTCGGCGTGATCGGCAACGGCGCCGGCCTCGTGATGTCCACCCTCGACGTCGTCGCGTACGCCGGCGAGCAGCACGGCGGCGTGAAGCCGGCCAACTTCCTGGACATCGGCGGCGGCGCCAACGCCGAGGTCATGGCCAACGGCCTCGACGTCATCCTGGGCGACGAGCAGGTCAAGTCCGTGTTCGTGAACGTCTTCGGCGGCATCACCGCGTGCGACCAGGTCGCGAACGGCATCGTCAAGGCCCTCGAGATCCTGGGTGACACCGCCACCAAGCCGCTGGTCGTGCGCCTGGACGGCAATGCCGTGGAGGAGGGCCGCCGCATCCTGCAGGAGGCGAACCACCCGCTCGTCACCCTGGCCGCCACCATGGACGAGGGCGCCGACAAGGCCGCCGAGCTCGCCCACTCCGCGAACTGACCGTTCGGAAAGACTGAGGAAACAGCTATGTCGATCTACCTGAACAAGGACTCCAAGGTCATCGTCCAGGGCATCACCGGCGGTGAGGGCACCAAGCACACCCGCCTCATGCTCAAGGCCGGCACGAACATCGTGGGCGGCGTGAACGCCCGCAAGGCCGGCACCACCGTGTCCCACGAGGACAAGGACGGCAACGCCGTCGAGCTGCCCGTCTTCGGCACCGTCAAGGAGGCCATGGAGAAGACCGGTGCGGACGTGTCCGTGGCCTTCGTGCCGCCGGCCTTCGCCAAGGACGCCGCCATCGAGGCCATCGAGGCCGAGATCCCGCTGCTCGTGGTCATCACCGAGGGCATCCCGGTGCAGGACACCGCCAAGTTCTTCGCCCTGTCCCAGTCCAAGACCGGCGAGGACGGCAAGCCGAAGACCCGCATCATCGGCCCGAACTGCCCCGGCGTCATCACCCCGGGCGAGGCCCTGGCGGGCATCACCCCGGCCACCATCACCGGCTCCGGCCCCATCGGCCTCGTGTCCAAGTCCGGCACGCTGACCTACCAGATGATGTACGAGCTGCGTGACTTCGGCTTCTCCACCGCCATCGGCATCGGCGGCGACCCGATCATCGGCACCACCCACATCGACGCCCTCGAGGCGTTCGAGGCCGACCCGGACACCCAGGCCATCGTGATGATCGGTGAGATCGGTGGCGACGCCGAGGAGCGTGCGGCCGAGTTCATCAAGGCCAACGTCACCAAGCCGGTCGTCGGCTACGTGGCCGGCTTCACCGCCCCGGAGGGCAAGACCATGGGCCACGCCGGCGCCATCGTCTCCGGCTCCGCCGGCACCGCGCAGGCCAAGAAGGAGGCCCTCGAGGCTGCGGGCGTGAAGGTCGGCAAGACCCCGTCCGAGACCGCCCAGCTCATGCGGGAGATCCTGCAGGCCCAGGCCTGATCCCGCGGTGCGGGGCGCCGATGCCGGCGCTCCGCACCGGCAGGCGGATGCACCACGGCCCCTGTCCCTCGTCGTGAGGGGCAGGGGCCGTGTGCCGTGCGGGGCAGAGCAGGCGGCGGACGTCGCTCAGCCCACGTTCGCCCCGAACAGCAGGCCGAGCACGTACGTCACGGCGGCGGCGCCGTAGCCGATCGCGAGCTGACGCAGGCCCCGCGCCAGGGGCGAGGAGCCGGACAGCAGCCCGACCACACCGCCGGTGAAGAGCAGGGCCGCGCCCACCATCGCCGCAGCCAGGCCCAGGGCCCACGGCCCGGACATGCCGAAGATGTACGGCAGGATCGGGATGAGCGCGCCGGAGGCGAAGAACGCGAAGCTGGACAGGGAGGCGCTCCACGCCGAGCCGATCTCCGCGAAGGAGTTCGAGTGGTCCACGGGTCCCTGGGAGCCGTCGGGACGGGCGGAGAACCGCGGGTTGCAGTCGCACGTGAGATAGCCGAGGCGCTCGAGCGCGCGGTGCTCGGCGTCCTCGGGCGTCATGCCGCGGGCCAGGTAGACGAGCTTGAGCTCGTTGTGGTCCAGGTCCAGGTGCTGGGCCGCCTCGAGGGTGATCTGGGTGGGGGAGGATGCCTCGAGCAGCTCCCGCTGGGACCGCACCGAGACGTACTCGCCGGCCGCCATGGACAGCGCGCCCGCCAGCAGGCCGGCCACGCCCGTGAACAGCACGACGGACGGCGCCACGCCCGTCGCGCCGATGCCCATCACGAGCGCCAGGTTGGAGACCAGCCCGTCGTTCATGCCGAAGACGGCGGCACGGAAGTTGCCTGCCAGCTGCTCGCGACCCCGGGCGGCGAGGCCGCGCACGACCTCCTCGTGGATGGCCTCGTCCGCCACCATGCCCTCGGGGGCGTCCTGGTCCTCCGCGTAGGGAGTGTCCGACTCGGCGCGCTGGGCCAGGGCCAGCACGAACACGGAGCCGAAGATCCGTGCGAGCCAGCGCAGCAGGACGCGACGGAAGGAGGGGCGTGGGGGGTTCTCGGCGTGCTTGCCCAGGAGAATCCGCCAGTGCTGCTCATGGCGGCGCTCGGCCTCGGCGAGGCCGAGCAGGATGTCGCGCTCCACACCGTCCTTGCGGGCGGCGATGTCGCGGTAGATCTGGCCCTCGGCGATCTCGTCGGCGAGGTAGCGGCGCCAGCGTCGGACCTGCTCGCGGGTCGGCTCGGGGCGTGCTGCAGGAGTGGCGGTGTGGGCGGGGCTCATGGGGCTCCATCGGATGGTCGGGCGGGGACGGGCGCCGCCGCCGCGGACCACGGCGGCCGGGCGCGCGCCCGACCCGCCAGTCTACGCCGTCGCTACCATGGCCGCATGGACGCAGCAGAGACCCCCGACGGCCCCGAGGCCGCCGCCCACGACGGCGGCCGGCCGGCCTGGCAGCACCGCCTCCTGGCGGGCGGGGTGGAGCCGGACCCCCGGTTCACGCTCGCCAATGAGCGCACGTTCCTGGCCTGGGTCCGGACGGCGCTGGCGCTGCTGGCCGGCGGGGTCGCG
>NZ_RBLN01000471.1:0-744 GCF_003989405.1 Micrococcus sp. HSID17227
TGGGCGAACGGCTCGGGACCGACGCGCTGGCGGCGGCGACCGCGGTGGTCATGCCGGCGCTCGCGGTGGCCGAGGACGGGATGCGCCTGGGCCAGGGCGGGGGCTACTACGACCGCTTCCTCGCCGAGCTGCCGCGGAGCGTGCCGACCGTGGCCCTCGTGTTCGAGGACGAGCTGCTGCCGGCGGGCGCCATCCCTGCCGAGCCCACGGACCGGCCCGTGGACGGCGTCGTCACCGCGGCCGGGCTGCGCTGGGTCTGAGCCCGGCCCGCGGCGCGGAGTAGCATCGGGGGTCGGATCCCCCCAGAACCGCGCGCCCCGGCGCGCCCCGAGCGAGCTGGAGCTGAGCATGCCCACCTACGCCTACCGCTGCAAGGACTGCGGCCACGCCTTCGACGTCGTCCAGGCCTTCACCGACGACGCCCTCACCGAGTGCCCCGCGTGCGGCGGCGTCCTGCGCAAGCAGTACGGCTCGGTCGGCGTGAGCTTCAAGGGCTCCGGGTTCTACCGGACCGACTCGCGCTCCGGCACCGGGGGCACCGGCTCGGCCGGCGGATCGACCTCGGACTCGGCCGCCGGGTCCTCGACGTCCTCGACGTCGTCCTCGTCCTCCGCCCCCGCGGACTGACCCGGCCGGATCGGGCCGGCTCAGCCCCAGTGGGGCGGGCGCTGCTCGCGCAGCCAGCGGTCGTGCTCGGCCTCGGCCGCGCCGATCTCGACCCCGGCCTCATGTCCGGTCGGCGCG
>NZ_RBLN01000472.1:0-704 GCF_003989405.1 Micrococcus sp. HSID17227
TGAACCAGCGCAGGCACGCGAGCCACACGCACGCGGCGGGATCGGCCGGGACGCCGTCGTTCTGCCACTCGATCCACTCGAGCAGGCCGTCGAGCACGTACAGCGTCAGCTGCGTGTCGTCGGTGATCGGCAGGGCGTGGGCGCCCTCCTGGGCGAGCAGGTCCGCGGCGTCGGTGACGCCGGCGGGGCCGTGCACGGCCGCGATCCCCGACGCGGGGGTGAACTCGACGACGCCGCCCAGCGCGTCCCCGGCGGCGCCGGCCGCGAGGAGGGCCAGGACCCGGTCGGCGTGCTCGGGGCCGGGCAGGGGCGTGGACGAGGAGGCGGGGGGCTCGGGCGCGGTGGCGGACATGCCGCCATCGTATGAGCCGTGCGGCGTCGTGCTTATCCCGTCCGCACCCTCCCTAGAGTGGGCCGCATGATCCTGCTGCACACCTCGGACTGGCATCTGGGCCGGTCGTTCCACGGCACCGGGCTGCTCGAGGCCCAGGAGGAGGTCCTGGACGCCCTGGTCGCGACCGTGACGGAGCGCGGCGTGGACGCCGTCCTGCTGGCCGGGGACGTGTACGACCGCGCGCTGCCGCCGGCGGACGCCGTCCGGCTGCTGGACCGGACGCTCTCCCGGCTGCACGCGGCCGGCGCCCAGGTGGTGCTCACGAGCGGCAACCACGACTCGGCGGTGCGCCTCGGCTTCGGCGGCGGAC
>NZ_RBLN01000473.1:0-695 GCF_003989405.1 Micrococcus sp. HSID17227
TAGGTCCTCGCGGGCCTCCCACAGGCGCTTGAGGACCGCGCGCTGCACGGGGCGGCGCAGCGTCTGGGAGCCCGAGGTGCCGCGCCAGGGGTCCTTCTTCGGCGTGGGCGGCGGGGCCGTGCGCACGTGCTCGAACTCCTGCTCGGCCCACGCGAGCTTGCCGTCGGCCTCGAGGCGCGCGATCAGGGCCTCGCGCAGCGGGACGAGCAGCTCGACGTCGAGCGCCGCGTAGGTGAGCATCGCCTCGGGCAGCGGACGCACCGACCAGTCGGCGGCCGAATGCTCCTTGGCGAGGGTGACCCCCAGCAGCTCCTCCAGGACCGCGGCCAGGCCGACGCGCGGCAGGCCGGACACCCGGGCCGCGAGCTCGGTGTCGAACAGCCGATCGGGGCGCAGCCCCTGCTCGGCCAGGCAGGGCAGGTCCTGGCTGGCCGCGTGCAGGATCCACTCGACGCCCGCGAGGGCCTCCTGCAGCGGGGCCAGCCCGTCGAGGGCTTCGGGATCGACGAGCCAGATGCCGGCGCCCTCGCGCTTGAGCTGGACGAGCATAGCCCGCTGGCCGTACCGGATCCCGGAGGCGCGCTCCGCGTCGATGGCGACGGGCCCGGTCCCCGCGGCGAGCGCCGCGGCGCAGGCCTCCAGGCCCGCGCGGGTGTCGGTGAGCCGGGGGACTCCACCGGCCGGTGTGGCGATCA
>NZ_RBLN01000474.1:0-688 GCF_003989405.1 Micrococcus sp. HSID17227
TACGGGGTCTTCGACCACGAGCGCCGGGACGGGCAGCCGTTCGTCACGGACGTCGTCCTCCACCTCGACGCCGGCCCCGCCGCGGCCGGCGACGACCTCGCCCGCACCGCCAACTACGCCGGGGTCGCGGACACGGTGGTCCGCCTGGTCACCGGGGAGCCGGTAGACCTGATCGAGACCCTCGCCGACCGGATCGCCCGCGCCGTCCTCGCCGAGCAGCCCGTGGTGACCGCCGTCGAGGTCACCGTGCACAAGCCGCAGGCGCCCATCCCGCACGACTTCGCGGACGCCGCCGTCACCGTGCACCGCACCCGGGAGGACCTCGCGTGAGCACCGTCGACTGGACGCACCCGGCCGAGGGCCCCGCGCCCGTCCCCGAGCTGGGCACCCGCCCGGACGCGCCCGTCCCGGCCGTGCTGGCCCTCGGCGCCAACCTGCGCGAGCCCGCGCAGACGCTCGACGCCGCCGTCGCCGCCCTGTCCGCGCTGCCGCACATCACGGACGTCCGGGCCTCGCCCCGGGCCGTCACCGCGCCCGTGGGCGGGCCGCCGGGGCAGCCCGACTACCTCAACCAGGTGGTCACCCTGCGCACGGACCTCGCGCCGTGGGAGCTGCTCGCGGTGGCGCACCGGCTCGAGCAGGACCACCATCGGCGGCGTGAGGTCCGCTGGGGCGCGCGCACCCTGGA
>NZ_RBLN01000475.1:0-1007 GCF_003989405.1 Micrococcus sp. HSID17227
CAGCTCATGGGCGAAGCCCAGGATCTCGTTGCAGTACGAACGCCAGCGCATGGAGGGTTCGATGCCACGGATCAGCACCAGGTCACGGGGCTTCTCGCCGCCGACCCGGACCACGGAGAGCCGCGTGGTGGGCCAAGTGATCTTGCGGGTCCCGCCGTCCATCCAGACCGTGGGCCGGTTGACCTGGAAGTCGTAGTAGTCCTCGGCGTCGAGCGCCGCGAAGACCTCGCCCTTCCACTCCCGGTCCAGATGCGCCACCGCGGTGGAGGCGGCGTCCCCGGCGTCGTTCCAGCCCTCGAACGCGGCCACCATGACCGGGTCGATCAGCTCGGGTACCCCCTCGAGCTCGATCACCCAGGCCTCCTTCCGAAGTTCCCTTGTGTACGGACCAACCTTACGGCTTCCGCCCTGCTCCGACGCAGCCCGTTTGCGTGCGGACATGAACCGTGCAACCGCTTGATTCATCCGAGCTGTGCCGGGCCGGAAGTGATCGAGATTCCTCCCGCCCCTGGACTGCGAGGCTCGATAGGGGTTATACATCGGATGACCATAGAGAGATCCGATGTTATTCCCCTGGGGGCGCACATGAGTCTGACCGCCATGGATTTCGAGGTCGACGACATCCGGTTTCCCACCTCGGAACACCTGGACGGCTCGGACGCCATGAATCCCGATCCCTACTACTCCGCCGCCTACGTCGTCCTGCCCGCCGACGGTGGCGGACCGGGCGGCGCAGGCGATGAAGGGCACGGGTTCTGCTTCACCATCGGGCGTGGCAACGATGTCATGGCTGCGGCCATCAGAGCGCTCCGCCCCTACGTGGTGGGTCGCCCCGTCCCGCGTGACGCGACCGGCCTCGCCGCCCTGTACCGCACGCTCACGCACGACTCCCAGCTGCGCTGGCTCGGCCCGGAGAAGGGCGTGATGCACATGGCGGCCGGAGCCGTGGTCAACGCCGCCTGGGACCTCGCTGCGAAACTCGCGGGGAAGCCCGTCTGGCGGTTCCT
>NZ_RBLN01000476.1:0-1000 GCF_003989405.1 Micrococcus sp. HSID17227
CGGCACCGAGCTGGAACTGCAGCGGGGTGCCGCGGTTCCAGGAGGCGTCGAACTCCTCGCCGGTGGAGAAGGCGACACCGACGTAGTGCACGGAGACGGTCTGTCCCGCCTGGGCCACCGGTCCGTCGCCCTCCCAGATTTCCTTGATCTCCAGGTCGGCCGGCGGCTCGCCACCCGGGAAGTCGATCTCGGGCTTGTCGATGCTCACTGAGCTGCTCCTCTTACTGATGAACTGCGTAACCGGGACAGTCTTACATCTTCGCCAGAAGGTCCACGGCGAACACGAGGGTGGACTTGGCGGGGATGGACTGCTGCGCCTCGTTGCCGAAGGCCTGGTCCGGCGGGATGACGAGCAGCACGCGGCTGCCGACCTTCTTGCCGACCAGTCCGTTCTTGAGGCCCTTCAGGGTGACCTGGGCGAGCGGGAAGGTCTGCGTCTTGCCGGTCTGGTAGGTGCTGTCGAAGGCCTTGCTGTCCTTCCAGAGCAGACCGACGTAGTTCACGACGACGCTGTCGGTCTCCTTGATGACCTCGCCCTTGGACTCCAGGATGTAGTTGGAGACCAGCTTCTTCGGCGGGTCGCTCTTGGGGATCGTGACCGTGGGGGCCTTGCCGTCGGTCTTCGTGCCGACCTTGGGCAGGTCGATGTTGTCCTGGGCCACCTCGGCTCCCTCGGCGGGCGCCGGGGTCTGTGTGGCCTTCACGATGTCGACGACGAAGACGAGGGTGGCGTTGGGCTTGATGTCGCCCTGGCCCTGCTCGCCGTAGCCGAGATCCGGCGGGATGACCAGCTCGACGCGGCTGCCGACCTTCTTGCCGACGAGTCCCTTGTCCCAGCCCTGGATGACCATGCCCGCGCCGAGCGTCAGGTCGAACGGCTGCTTGCGGTCGAAGCTGTTGTCGAACGGCTTGGTGGAGTCCCACGCCTGCCCGAGGTAGTTGACCTGGATCGCGTCGCCGTTCTTGAGCTTCGCGCCGTCACCCTCACTGATGACGTCGG
>NZ_RBLN01000477.1:0-872 GCF_003989405.1 Micrococcus sp. HSID17227
TCCGATGGTCGCCACCCCCCGCCGGGCGAGCCGCTCGGCCGCCTTGGGGCCCACGCCCCACAGCCGGCCCACGGGCAGCGGATGGAGGAAGTCCAGGGTGCGCTCCGGCGGCACGATCAGCAGGCCGTCTGGCTTGGCCGCGGTGGACGCCGTCTTGGCCACGAACTTCACGGCCGAGCCGCCCACGGTGCACGGCAGCCCCAGCTCGGAGCGGACGCGCTCCCGGATCAGGTGGCCGATGTGCTCGGGCGGGCCGAGCCGGCGGCGGGCGCCGGCGACGTCGAGGAACGCCTCGTCCACGCTGAGCTGCTCCATCACGGGGGTCACGTCCGCGAGCACGGCCATCACCTCGGCGGAGACGGCCCGGTAGAGCTGCTGGCGCGGCGGGATGACCACGAGGGGCGGGCACAGGGCGCGGGCGTGCGCCAGGGGCATCGCCGAGCGGACCCCGTAGGCCCGCGCCGCGTACGAGGCGGAGAGCACCACGGACCGGCCGCTCGGGGCGGCGACGGCGGCGGGACGCCCCTCGAGGTCGGGCTGTTCGCGCAGCTCGACGGACAGGAAGAACGCGTCCATGTCCACGTGCAGGATCGTCGCCTCATCGCGGGGTGCAGCGGGCGCGGTCTCGGACATGGACCGAGCCTATCCGGGACCGGCGAGCCGCCGCGCGGCGCGGCTAGGGTGGGGCCATGCCCGCCGACGTCGCCGTCCCCCGCCCCCGTCCCGCCGACCAGGACCGCTTCCGCGCCGCCGTCGCCGACGCCCTCGACCGCCTGCTGGCGGAGCACCGCGAACGCGCCCGGGACGTCCACCCGCTGACGGCGCCCCTCGTGGACGCGATCGCGGACCTGACCGCGGGCGGCAAGCGCCTG
>NZ_RBLN01000478.1:0-996 GCF_003989405.1 Micrococcus sp. HSID17227
CCGCCGTTCCACCCCGGCTCTGCCGTCCTTCCCCGGTCCGGTCCACGCCGTTCCGTACGGCCTGCACCTGACCGCAGGCCGTCCGGGCCCGGGGCCCCGCCCTTCCTGTCCCTGTCCCTCCACCCATGGGCGCGCCCCCGCATGCCTCCCGTACGACCCGACATCACCCCGCAGCAGGCGCCCGCGGCGCGTTTCCCCACGGGCTTCATCTGGGGCGCGGCGACCGCCTCCTACCAGGTCGAGGGCGCCGCCGCCGAGGACGGCCGCACGCCGTCCATCTGGGACACCTTCAGCCGGACGCCCGGCAAGGTCCGCAACGGCGACACCGGTGACATCGCCGCCGACCACTACCACCGCTACCGCGACGACGTCGCCCTCAGGAAGCAGCTCGGGCTGAAGGCGTACCGGTTCTCCGTCTCCTGGTCCCGGGTCCAGCCCACCGGCCGCGGCCCGGCCGTGGAGCGCGGCCTGGACTTCTACCGCAAGCTCGTCGCCGAGCTGCTCGACGCCGGCATCATGCCGGTCGCCACCCTCTACCACTGGGACCTGCCCCAGGAGCTCGAGGACGCCGGCGGCTGGCCCGAGCGCGTGACCGCCGACCGCTTCGCCGACTACGCCGCGATCGTCTCCGGCGCACTCGGTGACCGCGTCGGCATGTGGACCACCCTCAACGAGCCGTGGTGCTCGGCCTACCTCGGTTACGGCTCCGGCGTGCACGCCCCCGGACGTACCGAGCCCGCAGCGGCGCTGCAGGCGGCCCATCACCTCAACCTCGCCCATGGCCGGGCGATCGAGGTTCTGCGCGCCCAACTCCCCGCTGCTGCGCAGACCTCGGTCACCCTCAACCTCCACCAGGTCCGCCCGCTCACCGGCAGTGAGGCCGACGCGGACGCCGCCCGCCGCATCGACGCGGTCGGTAACCGAGTCTTCACCGGTCCGATGCTGCGGGGCGAGTACCCCGAGGACCTGATCACCGACACCTCGCACCTGGTGGAC
>NZ_RBLN01000479.1:0-677 GCF_003989405.1 Micrococcus sp. HSID17227
GCGGACCGGGGGCGTAGTGGGTCGGAGCGGGCCGGCGCGGCCGGGGCCGAGGGGCAGTGCAGGCGCCCGCCGCGCGGCCCGGAGCTCGGCCGGAGCCGCCGGGAACGCGAGCAGCGGGCGCCCGCGGGCCTGCATGTAGGGGGCCGGCCGCCCAGCGGCCAGGCCGGCGACGGAGCCCGCCGTGCGGGCCGGGCGATGGCCCGTGGGCACGACGCCGTCCGGCCCGGCCGGCACGGACGGCCAGTCCAGCGCGGCGCCGTAGGGGTTCGCCGGATCCGTCGCGGCCAGGGCGAGGGCGAGCGGGGCGGCGTCGACGGCGGCGTCCTCCTCGTCCCGCTGGAACCCGCGCAGCCGATCCACGACGGCGCCGGTGGAGAACTGCGCGCCGCCCAGCCCGTCGACGAAGTGGCCGCGGCGCACCTGGCCCGCGTCCTCCATCCGGGTGAGCAGCCGGTACTGCCCCGCGAAGCCGCCGGGGACCTCCTCGGCCACCACGGAGCCGCGCGTGATCACGCCGTACCGGTCCAGCAGCAGCTCGGCGGTGGCGTGGGCGCGGATCGTGGGGTCCTGCTCGGCGGCGGGCAGCAGGGACCAGCGGCCGGCCGAGCGGGCCTGTTCGGCGGCCGAGAGCCCGACGGTCCCCGCCGTGAGGCCGGCCGAGCCCCGGGCGCCGCCCC
>NZ_RBLN01000480.1:0-238 GCF_003989405.1 Micrococcus sp. HSID17227
GAAAAAAAAAAAAAAAAGACCACCCAGCCCACCCCCCCCTACCACCATCTCAACACACCATCCCCTCACACCTCATCTCACAGCCCACACTCTCCCCACCTCCTACCCAGCCACCATCCCTCCACACCCACCAACACTAGCTCTCACACTACTCCTACACCTCGTACTCACCACACATCCCCACACTGTCCTCACACCACTGCCCTTCCACTCCGTCGCCTCCACGACAGTCACGTCC
>NZ_RBLN01000481.1:0-798 GCF_003989405.1 Micrococcus sp. HSID17227
TCCCGTCACTGCCACCGGCTGGCGCGTCCGCGCGATGCCGCGCAGCACCGTCCCCCAGCCGGCCGCGGCGAGCTCGGGCGTGAGAGCGGCGCGGGTCAGGTCGGCCTCCACGGCCGCCACGCAGTCCAACGCGACGATCGCCGATCCCGAGCCGTCGACGTGCACACCGACCCAACCCTGGCCCACCGTGTGCACCACGCCGTCCACGGCCTCGCCCCAGGCCAGGTGGAGCCGGACCTGCCGCCCGCGGGCTCCGCGCAGGCGGTCCGCCAGGGACAGCGCCATCCACTCCGCTCGGGTCAGCTCCGCGGCCTCGGCCACCGTCTCCTGCCATCCGAGGTCGACCCAGTGCGCCTCCAGGTCGTCGAAGAGTCCGTTCCACCGCATGCGCTCAGCATAGGAGGCTCAGCAGCCCGTGCTGGACATCGTCAAACATCATCAAACATCACTCTTGACACCCATCCGGCCATGCAGTTCACTGTGGTCATCATCACCGGCCTGATCGCGGGATCGCGGCCGGACGGACGCACAGGAGGGGAATCCATGGAGCGCTCGACATCACCGGCCGGCCCGGCCCCGACCCGTCCGGTCGACGCGGCGGACGCCGTCGGCCTCACCGTCCTGCTTCTGGCCGGACCCGGTCTGCTCGCCTGTGCCGCGGCGCTGCTGCAGACGGGCACCAGCGCGCCGGCGGCGGAACTGACCCGTGTGCTGGGCCTCGGCGCCGGTCTCGCCGGGCTCGGACTGCTCGCGTGGTGGGCGGTGGGCCTGACCGGGCTGGCGCTCGTCGCGCTGGGG
>NZ_RBLN01000046.1:0-11425 GCF_003989405.1 Micrococcus sp. HSID17227
TGACTGCGCGCATGACCGACGCCCCCTCCCGCGCCGAGGCCAACCGGCGCACCTACGACGACGCCCGCCTCGCCGCGATCTACGACGTGGACAACCCCGCGGGCGAGGACCACGCGTTCTTCCGCCGGGTCGCGGACGAGGTCTCGGCCGCGCGGGCCAGCACCCGCATCGTCGACCTCGGCTGCGGCACCGGCATCCTGACGGTGACGCTCGCGGGCCCGGGGCGGGACGTTGTCGGGATCGACCCGGCCGAGGCCATGCTCGCGGCGGCCCGCGCGCGCCCGGGCGGGGACGGCGTCGAGTGGCGACACGGGGATGCGGGGCTGATCGCGCCGGACTCCGCCGACCTGGTGGTGATGAGCGGCAACGTGGCCATGCACCTGGTCGACGACGACTGGCACGCGTCGCTGCGGCGCATCGGTGCGGGGCTCGTGCCCGGCGGCCGCCTGGTCTTCGAGACGCGCAACCCCGTCCGGCGCGCGTGGGAGGGCTGGCAGCAGGACCCCACGGAGCGCACGATGCCGGCCGGGCGGGTCCTCGAGTCGGAGCGCACCTCCGCCCCGGACCGGCACGGGGTGGTGACGATGCGCGTGCGCACCGAGTTCCTCGACTCCGGGGAGGTGTCCGAGGTGGACCAGCACCTGCAGTTCCGCTCCGCGGAGCAGGTGCGCGCGGACCTGGCCGCAGCGGGGCTGCGGGTGGAACGGCTCTCCGGAGACTGGCACCGCACGGCCTTCGACCCCGCCGAGCACCCGCTCATGGTGGTGGAGGCGGTGCGGGACTGACCGGGCGGTGGACGGCGAGCCCCTATGCCCCTCAGCCCCCGAACCCGACCGCCGTGTCCGGGGTGAGGTCGCCGTCGCGCAGGCCCTCCAGCACGAGCCGCTCGTAGTCCGGAATCGGGCTCGGCAACGAATCCAGGGGGAACCACTCCAGGTGGGGGGCCTTGCCGGGCTCGCAGATCCGCGGCTCACCCGCCCAGGACCGGCAGGCCCAGAACCAGTCCACGCGCTGCTCGCGCGGGGTGTCCGTGCCGTCCGTGCGCTGCATGACGGTCAGCAGCTCGAGGGCAGCAGGCTCGATCTCGACGCCGAGCTCCTCCGCCGTCTCCCGGACCGCCCCCTGCCGGGCCGCCTCCCCCGGCTCCACGTGCCCGGCGGCGCCCGCCACCCAGAACCCGTCCATGTACCCGGTGTGATGCCGGCGCTGCAGCAGCACCTCCCGTCCCCGCAGCAAGAGGACGTAGGAGGAGGGCACGAGGGCGAAGGAGTGGGCGGCCATGGGCACCATCATCGCCTCACGGGACCGCCACTGCGGCCGGTGCGTGGATGACGCCCGTGACCTGGGCATTCGCTGGGAACTGCCGCTAGCGTGGGCGCCATGGCCTCCCCCTCCGTCACGGCTCGGCCCGTCGGCCGCCCCGCCCCCGACCTCCACCGCCGCCTGCTGCTGTCCGGGATCCTCTTCGGGGTGGGCGTGGCCGCCTTCGTCGACGAGGTCGTCCTGCACCAGCTCCTGCACTGGCACCACTTCTACGACCTGTCCACCGCGGCCGTCGGCCTGGTCTCCGACGGACTCTTCCACGCCTTCGGCTGGTTCGCCGCCGTGGCCGGGCTGTTCCTCTTCGCGGACGTGCGACGCCGCGGCGGCCCCGGCGTCGGCCGGTGGTGGCCGGCGGTGCTGATCGGCGCGGGCGCGTTCCAGGCGTGGGACGGCACCGTCCAGCACAAGCTCATGAGGATCCACCAGATCCGGTACGAGGTCATCCCCACGGAGCTGCAGGGCACCGGCCCGTACGCGCCCGTGGACGACATCCTCGTGTACGACCTCGTGTGGATGGCCATTGCGATCGCCTTCCTCGTGATCGGCACCCTGGCGTGGCGGCGCGGCTCCCGCCGGGCGGCCGCCCGTGCATGAGCACCCCGGCGGGATCGGGGCGGAGCTCGGCGCCCAGGCGGCGAGCGCCCCGTTCCCGCTGGCCGGCGTCGTCATCGGCGGCGGACTCCTGCTGTTCCTGGTCGCCTATGCGGCGCTGGTCCGCGCCGGACGACGCCGGGGCCGCGCCTGGTCCGACGCGCGCACCCTGAGCGCGGCCGCGGGGGTGGTGGCCGGCGTCGTGGCGGTGGGACCGCTGGGGGTGCTCGGCCACCACGACTTCACGGCCCACATGTGGGGGCACCTGCTGCTGGGCATGCTCGCCCCGCTGCTGCTGGTGCTGTCCGCGCCGGTGACCGTGGCCCTGCGGGGCCTGCCCGTGGCGTGGGCGCGGCGGCTGTCCCGGGTGCTGTCCACGCCGTACGTGCGGGTGGTCTCGCACCCGGTGGTGGCGGGGCTGCTGAACATCGGCGGGCTGTGGCTGCTCTACACCACACCCCTGCACGCCTGGATGCATGCCTCCGCGGTGGGGCATCTGCTGGTGCACGTGCACGTGCTGCTGGCCGGGTGGGTGTTCACCGCCGCGATCCTGCAGGTGGACCCGGCACCGCACCCGCACGGACACCCGCTGCGGGCAGGTGTGCTCGTGGCGTTCCTCGCGCTGCACGCGATCCTCTCCAAGCACGTCTACGCGCATCCGCCGGCGGGCGTGGGCGTGGCGGAGGCCCAGGCCGGCGCCCAGCTCATGTACTACGGCGGCGACTGGATCGACCTCGTGCTGATCGCCGTCTTCTGCCTGGACTGGTACCGCCGCACCGCGCCGGTGCGGTCGGGGCGGGGCGGTGTGGTGGCCCGGGCGGCGTCCTGAGAAGACCGCTCGATGTGCTCAGGACCGCGTCCTCATGACGCGGTCCTGAGCACAGCAGGCGGTCGCGGGGATCCTGCGCCCCCGCCCGCGCCCCGGCTCAGTCGAGTCCCGCGGCCAGCTCGTCCAGGAAGGCCTTGAGCTCCTCCCGCTGTCCGGCCGGCCCGGGGTAGAGGTCGGCCATGCGTGCGGGGATGTCGGCGGCGGCCTCGCGCAGGTCCCGGCCGGCGGGGGCGAGGGAGATGAGGCGACGCCGCTCGTCGTCGGCGCTGCGGGCACGGGTGACCAGGCCGGCGTGGTCGAGGCGGCGCAGCAGCGGGGTGAGGGTGCCGCTGTCGAGTCCCAGGCGCGCGCCGATGTCGTTCACGCCCACCGGCCCGTCCTCCTGCCAGAGCACCAGCATCACGAGGTACTGGGGGTAGGTGAGGCCCAGCTCCTCGAGCAGGGGCCGGTAGGCGCGGGTCACCGCCCGGCTGGCGCGGTAGAGGGAGAAGCACAGCTGGCGGTCGAGGTCGAGGGGGGTGACGTCCACCCGGACAACCTACCCCGCAGACAACTGGATTGCACACAACCTGATCGCGGACTACCTTGGACCGTGGCCGCCGTCGAGCGGCCCCCGGCACCCCGGGCCAGACACCGTCAAGGAGCACACCGTGATCGAGATCGAGCCCCTCTACACCACCGAGGCCATCGCCACGGGCGGCGGCCGCAACGGCCACGTCCGGACCGCGGACGGCCGCGTCGACATGGACCTGGCGATCCCCGCCGAGATGGGCGGCAGCGGCGACGGCGCCAACCCCGAGCAGCTCTTCGCCGCCGGCTACGCCGCGTGCTTCCACTCCGCCCTGCAGAGCGTCGCCCGCCAGGCCAAGAAGAAGCTCGGCGACTCCTCCGTGGGCGCCCGCGTCTCGATCGGCAAGGCCGGCGAGGGCTTCGGCCTGGCCGTCACCCTCGAGGTCGTCATCCCGGACCTGCCCCAGGACGAGGCGCAGCAGCTCGCCGACGCCGCCCACCAGGTCTGCCCCTACTCCAACGCCACCCGCGGCAACATCCGCGTGGACGTTCAGGTCGTCGACGACTGACCGCTCGGCGCGGCGGCCTCCGCGGCCACCCGCGGATCCGAGGGCTGGAGCACCATCACCAGCAGGGCGATCGCACCGAGCACGGGCAGCAGCGCCAGGAGCAGCCAGGCGCGGCTGAGCCCGGCGTCGTGCAGGCGCCGGGCCGTCAGCGCCCAGGCGGGCACCAGATGGAGCAGGCCCCAGACCCCCGAGAAGGCCTGGTAGGCCTCGGTCATCGAGTCGACGGCGGGGACGCTGAGACCGCTGACCGCGAAGCCGGGGAACACGACGGCGGAGGGGGTGGCCGTCGTCGTGTCCGCCCCGAGGGCCCCGAACAGGAGGGTGATGCCGAGGGACGCGAGGGACAGGTACAGCACCACCCACCAGAACTCGGCGCGCCCGGCCCGGCCGCCGAACTGCGCGTAGCGTCCGTAGAAGCGGCCCACGGCCCGGAGGAACGTCATGGCCGGATCCTGGCCCATGAGGTGGCCCGAGTCGAGGCCCTCCCGCGTGTCCGCACGTCAGGGCGCCGGTAGCCTGGCGCGCATGCCCTCCCCCTCCGGCTGGCAGGCCCAGCACGACGCCGACTACCGCGCCCACTGGCACGCCCTCGCCGCCCGCGCGGACCCCGACGCGCTCACGTGGGTGGTGCTGGGCGACTCGGCCGCCGTCGGGATCGGGGCCGAGAGCGTGGAGCGCACGTACGTGGCCCAGGTGGCCGAGCGGGTGGCCGCCGAGACCGGCCGGCCCGTGCGGGTGGTGAACCTCGCCGTCAGCGGGGCCATGGCGAAGGACGTGCTCGCCGACCAGCTGCCCCTCATGCCGGCGAGCGGGGTGGACGCGGTGACGTGCGTCGTCGGCGGCAACGACGTCACCTGGGCTTGGCGGTTCCGCGAGGCCGCCTTCGAGGAGCCCCTCGAGGCGATCGCCCGCGCCCTGCCCGCCGGCGCCACGCTGGGCCTGGTCCCGACGTTCCGCATCCCGCCGTTCGAGGCTCGCGTGCGCCGGGCGAACACGGTGGTGCGGCGGGTGGCCGCCCGGCACGGCCTCGGCGTGGCGGACGTGCACGCGGCCACGTGGCGGCGGAATCTGAGGCACCAGGTCAACCGCCTGGCCCGGGACCTGTTCCACCCCAACGGCGCCGGCTACGAGGACTGGGCCGCGGCGGTCGCCCCCGAGGCGCTGCGGCAGGTGCGGGGTCAGGCACCGGCCGCCTGAGGACTCCTCCCCGCCGCGCGCGAAGCGCACATCCGGCGTCCCTCACACCGGGGGCTAGACGGGGACCCATGCGATGCATAGTCTCCCCTCACGCACTGCACGACGACCGGTCGGGCCGGCGTCCGGGAGCACGGGCTCCCCCGACCGACGGAGGTCCGCCATGACCCCCTCACCCCCTTCCTTCCGCTCCGCCCGCCATGCCCTCCCGGCCACGACGGCGGCCCTGACCCTGGCCCTCACGCTCGCCGGCTGCTCCGGCGGCGGGGGCCCAGCGACGGCGTCCGGCACCACACCCTCCCCTGCGGCGTCCTCCGACACGACGCCGTCCCCGTCGAGCACGTCCGAGACCACCACGCCGTCCGCGGGCGGGCCAGCCTCCGGCACCACGGCGCCGAGCACTCCGGCGCCGGCCTCCGGGAGCGCCACGCAGGGTTCGGGCGGCGGCTCCACCGCCGGTGCCGGGTTCGTGCCCGAGGGCGCCGATCCCGCCAGGAACGGGGCTCTGCCGTTGAGCGAGGGCTTCCTCGCCGCCCTCCCGGAGGCCGCCGTCACGCACCGGGCGGGCAGTCCGACGGAGGACCCCCTGGCCCGGGCCCTGGAGGGCGTCGAGCTGCCCGGCACGCCCACGACGGACGTCAACGTGATCGCCTCCGAGCTGCAGGGCCTCCAGACCCCCGGGGAGGGGGCGCGGCGATGGGCGGCGAACGCCCCGAGGGCACCCTGCGCCTGATGCTGCTGTGCGACGACCCGGACGCCGGCCCGTCCTCGGTGGGCATCCTCGGGGCGGACGGCTTCGCCGCCTACCAACCCCTGGGGTGGTCGGACCGCTGCGGCGGATACGTCGTCATGGTGCCGGAGTCGGACGCGGAGGACCTGGTGGTGAGCGCCGAGGTCCCCGAGGGCACCCGGTACCGCCTGAGCGTGATCACGGACCACGATCCGGTGGCCGACTGACCCCACCATCCCCGGGGCATCCTCTCCGGCAGGCCCTCCTGGATCCGGCAGGCCCTCCCGGAGCGGGGCCTGCGGACAGGCGGGCGGGGCCGCGTCCCCACGACGCGACCCCGCCCTCCTCCATCCACGGGCCGGCGGCAGGTGCCGGCCCTGGCCGTCAGCGTCCCCACGACGCCCCCGGCCGCCGACCGGGCACCCCTCCCCACGAAGGGCGCCCGGCCGGAGTCTCGTCACACGATCAATGGTCGTGCCCCTCGTGGCCCTCCGAGGGCTCGGCGCCGTGGTCGTGGCCCTCGTGGCCGTCGTCGTCGTGGTCCTCGTCACCGTGCGCGCCCTCCTCGGGCTTCACGGACTCGGGCTCGCCGGTGACCACGGCCATCTCAACCGGGGCGAACTCCAGGTCCTTCTCCAGGACGGTCTCACCGGTCTCCAGGTCGACGGCCACGAGCTTCTGGGCCTCCGCGTCGGTGACGTAGGCGGTGTTCCCGGCGACCTTCAGGATCGGGCCGGGCTCCTGCCACTCGTCCTTCTCCTTCCACGGCTCGATCACCGGGTACTCGGCGGTGACCTCACCGGTCTCCTCGTCGATCACGTTGACCTCGCCGTCGTAGGTCAGCACGACCGCGGAGCCGTCCTCAGCGCGGCCGAGCGAGCGGAACCAGTAGGACGAGCCGAGGTCCACGGTGGTGAGCTCATCGGTGCGGGTGTCGATGAGGGCGATCCCCGTGGGCCGCTCGACGGCCTCCGTCGGCTCCTCCTCGACCTTGTGATCACCCAGGACGATGGGCGAGTCGTGCAGCCCGAACAGGTTCCCGGAGCGCTGGTACTCGGTCTCGACCTCCACCTTGTGGAACTCGCCGTCCCGGTACACGACGGGCCCGTTCTCGCATCCCATCACGACGACGTCGCCCGCCTCCGTCGGCTGGGCCGCGGCCTCGCCGTGGCTGCCGGGGCAGTCGTCGGTCTCGGCCGTGACCTCGCCGGTCTTCGGGTCGATCTCCTGGAGCGTGTTCCGGGAGTCCTCGGTGCCCTGCGTGGTGAAGAGGGTGCCGTCGGAGAGCTCGAGCGCCACGCCGTGGTGCGGGTCCTCGGTCTCGGCCTCCGTCATGACGGGCATGAGGTCCGGGGTCGCCTTGTCCAGGTGGGTCGAGTCGAAGGTCCGGATCGCGCCCGTGCCGTCCGCGAAGAGGGTGGTCTTGCCGTTGTGGGTGACGACGTGGCCGGGGTGCTCACCCGGGAACGTCACGCCGGTCATGCCGGGTGCGGACTCGTAGTTGTGGACGTGATCGCCGTGGGCCTTGGTCTGGATGCCGGTGGAGAACACCTCCCAGCCCTTCCCGGTGGTCACCAGGACGTCCTTGCCGTTGCCGGCGTTGCTCAGCCGCGTGAAGCCCGTGATGTCCTGCTCCTTCACCACCTCACCGGACTCGGCGTCGAGCAGCGTGAGCCCGTCCTCGTGCGAGAGCAGGATGCGCGGCGTCACCGCGGAGACCTCGGTGGTCTGGGTCGGGTCGACGCGGTCCTCCGCGGAGACGGAGGAGGCCGCCGTCGCCTCACCCGCCGGCGACTGGGCGCCGCCCGCGGCGGAGGCGGGTGCCGACGTCGGGCCGGACGGGTCGGCGTCCGCGCCGCACGCCGTCAGGGCGATGGCCGCGGCGGCGAGGGTGGCGGAGAAGGTGGCGGTGCGCGTGGAACGGCGCTGCGGGGCGAAGTGGGACACGGGGAGCCTTTCACGAGGGCGAGAAGATGCGACTGATTCACAATAAGGACTGTTGCGGATGGTTCGCAATACTGCGGTGGACCCCGCCCCGGCATCTCGGCGGCGCCGACGGCGCGCCCCCGTCGCGGGAACCGGCACGTGACGCCCTCGACGCGGCGACCGGGCCGTCAACGGCACGCCGCTCGGGCGCCACTACCGGCTGGGCGGCTGAGGCGTCGGGCGGTGCGGCGCGCGGCGGAGCCCGTCAGGCCAGGCCGCGCGCCGCATGCCAGGCGGCGACCCGCTCGAGCGCCTCGTGGACGGCGTCCGGGCCGGCGGCGAAGGAGAGCCGGACGGACTCGGGCCCGTGGACGGCGTCGAAGTCGTCGCCGGGGGTCAGCGCGACGCCGGCCTCCTCCAGCAGGGCGGCGCAGTAGCCGACGGCGCTGCCGAACTCCGCCAGCATGCCCGGGGCGAGACGGGCCCAGAGGTAGAAGGCGCCGTCGGCGGGGGCGGCGTCGGCCCAGCCGAGCCGGGGCAGGGCGGCCAGCACGACGCCGCGCGTCGCCGTGAAGCCGCCGGCCTGCTCGGCACAGAACGCGTAGGACTCCTCGCTGAACGCGTGGACGGCCGCCTCCTGGGCCGCGGCGGGCGGGCAGAGGGCGACCGAGCCGGCGAGGCCGTCGACCGCGGCGGCGAGGTCGTCCGGCATGAGCATCCAGCCCAGCCGCCAGCCGGGCATGCCCCAGTACTTGGAGAACGAGCTGACCACGAGCGCGGTGCGGGAGGTGCGCCATGCGCAGGCGCCGAGCCCCTCCCCGTCCGTGTGCACGATGCCGTGGTAGATCTCGTCCGAGACGAGCCGCACACCGCGTTCCTCGCACCAGCGGGCGAGTTCGGCGAGCTCGGCGGCGCTGACCATCGTGCCCGTGGGATTGGCCGGGGAGGCGAGCACGAGCCCCGCGACCGGGCCCTCCGCGAGCGCCGCCTCCAGGTGGGCGACCGTGGGCTGGTAGCGGGTGCCGGCGTCGACGTCCACGTCCACCACCTCCACCCCGAGCGCCGTGAGGATGTTGCGGTACGCCGGATAGCCGGGGCGCGGCAGGAGCACGCGGTCCCCCGGGGGGAACGCCGCGAGGAAGCCGAGCATGAACGCCCCCGAGGAGCCCGTGGTGATCGCGACCTGCTCGGGGCGCACGTCGAGCCCGTACCAGCGGCGGTAGTGGCCGGCGACGGCGGCCCGCAGCTCCGGCAGGCCCAGCGCCGGGGTGTAGGTGAGGGCACGGCCGGAGGCGTGGACGGCGGCGGCCGCGGCGTCGACGGCGGGCGGGGCGCCCCCGCCCGGCTCCCCCGCGCACAGGCTGACGACGTCGTGGCCGGCGGCACGGAGTTCGGCGACCCGGCCGAGGATGCTCATCACCGTGAACGGTGGCACCTGAGACCGGGCGGACGGCGCGAAGGCGGGGGTGGCGGTGCTGGAACGGGACGGGCGACGCATGGCCCGAGGCTACCCCCCGCTTTCGTTCGGGAAACGGCGCCCCGGGGACGACTTTCGTTGACGAAACGGGCGGGCGGGCCGCCGTTTCCCGAACGAAAACGTCGCGACACGCCGCCGTTTCCCGAACGAAAACGTCCGGCGCGCCTCGCGCGGCCCTCACTCCTCGGCGCCGAGCATCTCCCGGATGTCCTCGGCGGTGAGGGAGTCGGTGAAGGCGCCGGCTCCGGAGTCGTCGGACTCGTCCATGAGCGCGCCGAACAGCTCGGCCTTGCGCCGCTGCAGCTCGAGCACCTTCTCCTCGATCGTCCCCTCGGACACGAGCCGGTAGACCATCACGGTCCGCTCCTGCCCGATCCGGTGCGCCCGGTCCACGGCCTGCGCCTCCGCAGCGGGGTTCCACCACGGATCCATGAGGAACACGTAGTCCGCCTCGGTCAGGGTCAGGCCGAAGCCGCCCGCCTTCAGGGAGATCAGGAACACCGGCGCCTCGCCCTCGCGGAAGCCGCGGATCACGTCGGCGCGCCCGCGCGTGGAGCCGTCGAGGTACGCGTGCTCGATCTCCAGGTGGTCCAGCTCCTCGGCGATCACCCGCAGGAAGCTCGTGAACTGGCTGAACACGATCACGCGGTGCCCCTCGCCGATCACCTCGGTGAGGTCGTCGAGGAACCGCTCGAGCTTCGAGCTGGGCACGGAGGCGTACTGGTCGTCAACGATCTGCGGCGCCAGCGCGAGCATCCGCAGCAGCGTGAGCGACGTGAAGATGGTGAACCGGTTGCCGTCCATGTCCCCGAGCAGGCCCAACACCTTGCGGCGCTCGCGCTGGAGCACGCGGTCGTAGAGCTTGCGGTGGGCCGGCTCGAGCTCCACCTGGAGGATCTGCTCCTGCTTGGACGGCAGGTCCTTCGCCACGAGCTCCTTGGAGCGGCGCAGCATGAACGGGCGCACGCGGCGGCGCAGGGCCGCCATCCGCTCGGGGTCCCCCCCGGTCTCGATGGGGGTCACGTAGGTCTCGCGGAACCGGCGGTGGCTCGGGAACAGGCCCGGCACGACGACGCCCAGCAGCGCCCACAGGTCGCTGAGGGAGTTCTCCATCGGCGTGCCGGTGATGGCCAGCCGGAAGGGGGCGCGCAGGTCGCGGGCCACCGTGTGCACCTTCGCGGCGCGGTTCTTCAGGAACTGTGCCTCGTCGAAGACCACCCCGCCCCAGTCGAGTCCGCCGTACTGGCCGGCGTCGATCCTCAGGAGCGTGTAGCTGGTGACCACCACGTCCGCCCCCGCCACCTCGTCCGCCACGGCGGTGCCGCGCTTGCGGGTGGTGGTGTCCAGGACGCGCACGTCGAGGTCCGGGGTGAACTTCTCGGCCTCGGCCGCCCACACGGACACCACGGAGCTCGGCGCGACCACGAGGAACGGCGGCCGCTCGGGCCGGGCCTGGCGCGCGTGGGCGAAGAGCGCGAGGGTCTGGACGGTCTTGCCCAGGCCCATGTCGTCGGCCAGGATCCCGCCGAGGTCCTGCTCCCACAGGAACGCGAGCCAGCGCAGGCCCTCCTCCTGGTAGGGGCGCAGGTCGGCCTTCAGGCCGGCGGGGCGCGGGGCCTCGGGGAGGCGCTCGACGGCGGCCAGACGCCCGACGGCGGCGGTCCACTCCGGGTCCTCGTCCACCTCGTCCGCGAGCTCCTTGAGGTCCTCCCAGAAGCCGACCTGGTGCCGTGAGACGGGGGTGTGCTCCGGGGTCCACTCCTGCAGGGTGGCGGCCTCGGAGAGCAGGGCGCGCAGCCGGTCGAAGGCGGGGTGGTCGAGGCCCAGGTAGGAGCCGTCCGCGAGGATCAGCGTGGTCCTGCCCTGCACGAGCGCGGTGAACAGCTCCACGAACGGCAGCACGTGCCCGTCCACGGAGACCTGCACGCCGAGGTCGAACCAGTCGTTCTGCGTGGCCTTCGTGCCGACCTCGATGCGCGGGGCGGCCTTCAGCTCGCGGTAGTCGGGGCGGTCGCCGGTGACGTCCACGCGCACGTGGTCCGCGCGCTGCAGCAGCGGCAGCACCTGCTCGGAGAACCGGGCGGCGCCCACGCCCTCGAGGACCTGCTCCTCCGCACGGCCGGCGCGCGGCCAGAGCTCGGCCACGGCGCGCAGCACCGCGTCCTCGTGCCGGGTGTCCCGCAGGGGGTCGCCGCCGGCGTCGAGGCCGAGTTCGCGGGGCGGGTCGAAGTAGAGCCAGGACCAGCGCAGCACGAGCTCGTGGCCGGGTCGGAAGT
>NZ_RBLN01000482.1:0-645 GCF_003989405.1 Micrococcus sp. HSID17227
TTACGTGTTCACGATCGTGTAGTTGAACACGATGCACAGGAAGCCCACGATGCTCAGCCAGGCCGCGCGGGCGCCGGTCCAGCCGCGGGTGGCGCGGGCGTGCAGGTACGCCGCGTAGACCACCCAGATGACGAAGGACCAGACCTCCTTGGTGTCCCAGTTCCAGTACCGGCCCCACGCGGCTTCGGCCCAGATGGCGCCGGCGATCACGGTGAACGTCCACATCACGAAGGCGATCGCGTTGAGGCGGTAGGACCAGTTCTCCAGCCCCTGCGCGGCCGGCACGAGGCGCAGGAACGCCCACGAGCGCTCGCCCGCCGCGGCGCGCTTCTCCGCACGGTCCTGCAGCAGCTGCAGCACGGACATCGCCGCGGTCAGCGCGAACAGCGAGCTGGCGAGCACGGCGATGGACACGTGGATGACGAGCCACGGCGACTGCAGCGGCGGCTGGAGGTGGCCCACCGGCGTCGGGAAGCCCATGGTGGCCGCGCACATCATGGCCACCACGAGACCGGTGACGAACGTGCCCACGAAGCGCAGGTCCTTGCGGAAGAGGAACAGCAGGTAGACGGTCGTGATCACGAGCGCGCCCGTGGTCATGAACTCGTACAGGTTGCCCCACGGCACGCGGGAGGCGGCGAGGCC
>NZ_RBLN01000483.1:0-665 GCF_003989405.1 Micrococcus sp. HSID17227
TCGGCGGCGCGCACGGCCTCCAGGTCGGCCACGGGCCGTCCCTCGGCGGCGCTCACCTCGTCCCCGGCCCGCAGGACACCCTCGGCGGGCCCGCCGGACACGAGCTGCTGCACGACGAGCCGCTGGGGCACCTCCCGGCCGAGCTCGTGCAGGGCCGCGGCGGTCGCGGTCTGCTGGGAGTCCGACATGGCCGCCGAATTGGCCTCGCCGACCTCGTCGGAGGTGACGCCGGTGGGGTACATCAGCTCGCGCGGGACCACGTCCACGGCGGGGTCCGTCAGGCCGCGGCCGAGATCGAGCAGGGAGGTGGTGCCGATGGGCGGGCCCCCGACCATCACGGTGGTCATGGCCAGGGTCCCCTCACCCGGGTCCGCCTCGCCGCCCTCGACGCGCAGCACCGGTCGACCCTCGCGTTCGCCCAGCAGGTCCACGGCGGGGCCGGGGCCCTCGAGGATGTAGGGGGTGGGGGCCAGCAGTGCCAGCCCGGCGCTGCCCAGGGCGAGCCATCCGGAGAAGGGCACGCGGGCGGCGCGGGTGGTCCTCGAGGGCACTGCGCGCACGCGACACCGTCTTTCCTGGGGGTCCTGATCGGGCCGTCCTCGCCGCCGGGCACGGGCCGCGCGGCGACGGTCACACCAGTCTACGCGGGGCCGCGACCCCCGCCT
>NZ_RBLN01000484.1:0-949 GCF_003989405.1 Micrococcus sp. HSID17227
GTCGTGGCGGTGCTCGTGATGCCCGTCGTGGGTGCGGCGGCGGACCGCACGGGCCGGAAGAAGCCCCTGCTCGCGGCGGCCGCCTACACGGGCGCGACGGCGACGGCCTGCATGTTCTTCCTGGACGGCGACCGCTACCTCCTGGGCGCCTTCCTGCTGATCGTGGCGAACGCGTCGATCTCCGTGTCGATGGCCCTGTACAACGCGTATCTGCCCCAGATCGCCACCCCGGAGGAGCGCGACGCGGTCTCCTCGCGCGGCTGGGCGTTCGGGTACACCTCGGGGGCGTTCGTCCTCATCCTGAAGCGGGTCCTCTACACGGGCCACGACTCCGTCGGGCTGTCGGAGTCCGACGCGGTACGGATCTGCATCGCCTCGGCCGGCGTGTGGTGGGGGGCCTTCGCCCTGGTACCGCTGCGGCGGCTGCGCGACCGGCGGGTCGAGGCGGGCGGCGACGGAGCGGTCGGCTCCGGATGGCGGCAGCTGCGGGCGACGCTGCGCGACATGCGCCGCCATCCGCTCACGCTGTCCTTCCTGCTCGCCTATCTGGTCTACAACGACGGCATCCAGACGGTGATCTCGCAGGCCTCCCTGTACGGCTCCGAGGAGCTCGGCCTCGATCAGACGACCTTGATCACCGCGGTGCTGCTCGTGCAGGTGCTGGCGGTGGCCGGGGCCCTGGGCATGGGACGACTCGCCCGGGTGTACGGAGCGAAGCGCACGATTCTCGCGTCGCTGGCGGTCTGGACCCTGATCCTCGCCGCGGCCTATGTCCTGCCCTCCGACGCGCCGGTGTTCTTCTACGTCCTGGCGGCCGCGATCGGGCTCGTGATGGGCGGCAGCCAGGCTCTGTCGCGGTCGCTGTTCTCGCACCTGATCCCCCGCGGGAAGGAGGCGGAGTACTTCTCCGCCTACGAGATGAGCGACCGGGGGCTCAGCTGGCTGGGGC
>NZ_RBLN01000485.1:0-869 GCF_003989405.1 Micrococcus sp. HSID17227
CCCGCAGGACTGACGGCCCGCGCCGCCCGGACCCGGCTCAGGCGCGCGTGGCACGGGCGAGCGCCTGACGCACCCGCTTCTCGGAGACCGAGACCGCCGTGCCCAGCTCCTGGGCGAAGAACGAGACGCGCAGCTCCTCGATGAGCCAGCGCACCCGCTCCAGCTCCGCGGGCACGGGCGTGCCCGCGAACCGGGCGCGGTGGGCCGCGACGGCGGCGTCGAACTCGTCCTCGAGCCCCTGCACGACCGCCATGTGCTGCCCGTCGCGCTGCAGGTGGCCGCCGGCGTCCAGCCGGTCCATGCGCGTCAGCATGCCCTGCAGGTAGCGCGGCAGGTGCTGCAGCCGCTCCCAGCCCGTGGCGGCCACGAAGCCGGGGAACACGAGCTGCTCGAGGTGTGCCTTCACGTCCGACAGCGCCGGTGCGAGGGCGAGCGAGACCGAGCCCTTGAGCCGGCGTCGCACCTGCGCGGCCCGGGAGAGCACCTGCTCCACCAGGGACGTGACGGCGAAGACCGTGTCGATCAGGTCGGCCCGCACCCGGTCGAACAGGGCGCGGAACGCGGCCTCGTCGAACGGCAGCTCGTCCCCGACGAGACGGTCCACGGCGGCCTGGGTGCAGTCCGCGACGAGGGAGTCCACCGAGCCGTGCGGGTTCTGGGTGAAGGTGAGCTTCTCCCTGTTGTCCAGGTGGTCCAGCACGTAGCGCTGGGGGCTGGGCAGGGTGGCCAGCAGCAGCCGGATCACCCCGGCCCGGTGCCAGGCCGCCTGGTCCTCCGCGGACCGGGCCACGGTCAGGCCGGCCGCGGGGCCGCCGTCGGGCGTGGTCTCGGGCACCAGGCTCGGGTAGCCCGTGATGGCGGGGCCGCGC
>NZ_RBLN01000486.1:0-670 GCF_003989405.1 Micrococcus sp. HSID17227
CAGCTGCTCCACGCTGAGCACCGAGGAGGTCCGCCGCGACCCCCTCGACGAGCTCAGCGTGGAGCAGCTGCGCACCCAGGCCGGCTCGAAGCTCGTGGCCGCGGACGACGCCATCCGCTCCTCGGAGCAGGAGCTGGGCTTCGCCGAGGCGTCCTACGGGGAGAAGTCCGTGGCGACGTTCCGCGAGGACATCGATCGGGCCAAGGAGCACATGCGGGCCTCGTTCCAGCTCCAGCACCAGCTCGACGACGAGATCCCGGACACCGAGGCCGAGCAGCGCGCCTGGCTCAAGGAGATCATCCAGCGCAGCGAGGCCGTGGGTGCGGCCCTCGCGGCGCACAAGAAGGAGTTCGACTCCCTGCGCGACCTCGAGAACCAGGTGCCCGAGGCCCTGGAGCGCGTCGACGCCCGCCTGCCCGAGGCGCGGTCCCGGGTGCAGGAGTCCGAGTCGGCGATCGCCGCGCTGCACGGCCAGTACGCGGAGTCCGCCCTCGCCGAGGTCGCGGACAACGCGACGCAGGCCCGGGAGCGGCTCGAGTTCGTGGAGACCGCCGTCGCGAAGGCGCGGAGCGCGTGGGACGCCCAGGACCGCTCCACGGCGGCGCTGGCCGTGCGTGCCGCCGAGGAGGCGCTCAGCCAGGTGGACACGCTCACGGAGGCGGTGGGCAAG
>NZ_RBLN01000487.1:0-656 GCF_003989405.1 Micrococcus sp. HSID17227
CGCTGCGCGGCCGCTGACCGGGCCGTCCACAGCGGGCCCGGACGGCCCGGCACCGGACCCGTAGCATGGGGGACATGAGCCCGTTCCGCAGGAGTCACGAGCCCGGCCGTCCCGACCACCGCCCCGACGCCCCCGAGGCCGAGGGCCGGCAGCGCGAGGCCCGCACCCTGGACGGCAGCGGCGGCCTCGACGCCTCGCTCGTCCGCGCCGGCTTCTACCCGGACCTCGTGGCGCACGCCATCGCCGTCGAGCTCGAAGGCCGCACCCCGGACGCGCACCTCGTCCACGTGGACACGCACTTCGACTACGAGGAGATCCACCGGCACATCACGGCCCTCGTGCTCGCCGGGGACACCCTGCTGGCCGTCCACCTCGACGACCACGCCGCCGACCCGGCCGGCCAGGCGGTCCTCGCCCAGGTCTCCACCGAGATGGTCCCGGTCCGCGCCCTCGGCTCCGTGGTCCTGACCACCGGCCACGCCGACCCCGCCCGCTTCCGGCCGTCCGACCCCGTGGCCGAGATGACCCTCGGGCTGATGTGGGCCGGCGGCCAGCGCCTGGACCTGCAGCCCGCCGGCTGCGCCGACCCCCAGTGCGACCTCGACCACGGCTACACCGGCACCGCCACCCGCGAGGACCTCGTGATCCGCGTCGCC
>NZ_RBLN01000488.1:0-212 GCF_003989405.1 Micrococcus sp. HSID17227
TAAAAAAAAAAAAGGTATCACCAACCAACCATTCTAGACATCCCACCTCCCCCGCATCACCTCATCAGATCACTCTCTCTCCCTCCCCCACGTCGGATACCCGCGCCCTCACCTTCTCGCTCTCGTCCTTGCACTCCCACTCTCCTCCACATCACCTGCCCCCCGGCTGCTCGCCTCAACCCCGCACTCTCTTGGTACCCCCGTCTCCGCGT
>NZ_RBLN01000489.1:0-747 GCF_003989405.1 Micrococcus sp. HSID17227
GCGAGCCGTGCCGCGGGCTCCCCCGTGGCGGCGATCCGGCAGGCGGCCGCCGCGGAGGCGGCGAGCACGGGGGCCAGGGCCGTGTCGAAGACGAAGGTGCGGGCGGTGTTGAGCACGTGGTCGCGCCAGGACCGCGCGTCGGGCCCGCCGAACAGGGCCAGACCGCCCTGGCCGCCGAGGGCCTTCGAGCAGGTGGCGGTGACCACGACGGGCGCCTGCCCCGCCCACAGTCCCAGGGCGCCCGTGCGGCTGCCGCCGGGGACCACGCCGAGCGAGTGGGCCTCGTCCACCACGAGCAGGGCGCCGTGTTCGGCGGCCAGGGCGGCCAGGGCGGGCAGGTCGGCCTCGTCCCCCAGCACGGAGTACAGGGACTCGACCACCAGCACGATCCGTCGCGCCCGCCCTTCGGTGCGCAGCCGGTCGAGGGCGGCCCGGAAGGCGGGCACCCTGTTGTGCTCCACCGTGGTGACCGACGCGCCCGCCAGGGGGGCGAACGCCCCTGAGCGGGCGGTGACGGCGAGGGCGGCGCCGTCGCGCAGGCTCGCGTGGGCGTGCTCGTCCAGGAGGAAGGCGGTGCCCGGCCCGGCCAGGGCGCCGAGGACACCGAGGTTCGCGGTGTAGCCGGAGGAGAAGGCGAGGGCGGCATCCGCGTCGGCCAGCGCGGCGGCGGCGGACTCGAGGTCGGCGTGCGCGGGATGCGTCCCCGTGACGACGCGGGAGGCCCGCGCCCCGACCGGCCCCTCGGTG
>NZ_RBLN01000490.1:0-928 GCF_003989405.1 Micrococcus sp. HSID17227
TGGCAGCGAAACGTCCCCGGCGGACCAGGCCATCTACCTGCGCACCCTGGTGAACAAGCTGAACCGCCAAGGCTACAACTACTTCGTGATCGAGGCCTTCGATCAGCCGTGGAAAGTCAGCGACGAAGGTTCGGCGGGCGCCTATTGGGGCGTTTATAACGCGGCACGCCAGCAGAAATTCAATTTCGAAGGCCCGGTCGTGGCGATCCCGCAATGGCGCGTTCTGGCCATCGGCTCGGTGGTGCTTGCGCTGTTGTCCCTTACCCTGCTGATGATCGACGGCTCGGCCCTGCGCCAGCGTGGCCGTACCTTCCTGACCTTTATCGCGTTCCTGTGCGGTTCGGTGCTGGTATGGATCGGCTACGACTACAGCCAGCAATACAGCACCTGGTTCAGCGTGACCGTCGGTATCTTGCTGGCACTCGGTGCCCTCGGCGTGTTTATCGTGTTGCTGACCGAGGCCCACGAACTGGCCGAAGCGGTATGGACCCACAAGCGTCGGCGTGAATTCCTGCCGGCGGAAGGGGATTCGCACTACCGCCCGAAAGTATCGATCCACGTGCCGTGCTACAACGAGCCGCCGGAGATGGCCAACCAGACCCTCGACGCCCTGGCCGCCCTCGATTACCCGGACTACGAAGTCCTGATCATCGACAACAACACCAAGGACCCGGCGGTATGGGAGCCGGTGCGCGACTACTGCGAAACCCTGGGCCCGCGCTTCAAATTCTTCCATGTCTCGCCCCTGGCCGGTTTCAAGGGCGGCGCATTGAATTACCTGATCCCGCATACCGCCAAGGATGCCGAAGTGATCGCGGTGATCGACTCGGACTACTGCGTGTCGCCCAACTGGCTCAAGCACATGGTGCCGCACTTCGCCGACCCGAAAATCGCCGTGGTGCAGTCGCCGCAGGATTACCGCGACCAG
>NZ_RBLN01000491.1:0-807 GCF_003989405.1 Micrococcus sp. HSID17227
TCCGCGCCGAGGACGCGATCGGCCCCCTGCGGGCCGCCGGCGACGTCGAGGGCCTGGCCGTCACCGACCTGGCCGGGCCGTCGCACGGCGACGCCGCACCGGACGGGTGCCATGGCCGCTGAGGCCCCCGTCACCGAGCTGCCCCTGTCCGAGGTGCTGGGCGGGAAGCTGCCCGCCCGCCTCGAGAAGGAGCTCGGGCTGACCACGGTCGGGGACCTGCTGGACCACGTGCCGCGCCGCTGGATCGAGCGCGGCGAGCTCACCCCCATCGCCGCGCTGCCGCACGACGCCGAGGTGACCGTCGTCGCCGTCGTGGAGTCGGTGACCACGCGGCGCATGCACAGCCGGCCCGGGTTCATCGTGGACGTCACCGTCGCGGACCCGTCCGTGGCCGGCGTGCCGGGGGCGAGCCTGTCCATGGCCTTCTTCAACGGCCACGACGCCCGCCGCCGCCTCGCCCCCGGGATGACCGCCATGTTCCAGGGCCGCACGACCGAGTACCGCGGCCGGATCACGCTGAACAACCCGGACTTCGCCCTCCTGGACGACGACGTCGCCCCGGGGGAGGTGGACGTGCGACCGGTCCCGCTCTACCGGGCCACGGGGAAGCTGCCGTCGTGGACGGTCCGCTCCGCCGTCGCCCGGGTGCTCGAGACCGTCGACCTGGGACGGATCCCCGAGCTGCTCACCGAGCGGATCCGCGCGGAGGCCGCCGCGGCGCTCGACCTGGACGCGCCGCTGCCGGGCACCGCGCAGGCGTACCGGGACCTGCACGCCCCGCACGACGTCGCCGCCACCGGCCCGGCC
>NZ_RBLN01000492.1:0-924 GCF_003989405.1 Micrococcus sp. HSID17227
CCGCCGAGGAGGGCAGGTCGTGAGCGGGGAGGCGGCGCACACCCCCACGTTCGACCAGCTCCTCCTCGACGGCCGGCGGCCCGGCGACGCGGCACGCCCCGCCGCCGACGTCACCTCGACGACGTCCGAGGCCTGGCGTGTCCTGCGCATCCAGGCGGAGTTCGTGGAGGGCTTCGGCACCCTCGCGAGGCTGGGTCCCGCGGTCTCCGTGTTCGGCTCGGCGCGCACGCCCGAGGGCAGCGCCGAGTACGCCCTGGCCCACGAGGTCGGGAGCCGCTTGGCCCAGGCCGGGTACACGGTCATCACCGGCGGGGGGCCCGGCACCATGGCGGCCGCCAACCGGGGCGCCCACGAGGCCGGTGGAGAGTCCGTGGGCCTGGGCATCGAGCTGCCGTTCGAGACCGGCCTGAACCCCTGGGTGCACGTGGGCGTGGACTTCCGCTACTTCTTCGTCCGTAAGGTCATGTTCCTCAAGTACGCGCAGGGGTTCATCGTGCTGCCCGGCGGCCTCGGCACCCTGGACGAGCTCTTCGAGGCCCTCACCCTCGTGCAGACCGGCACCGTCACCCGCTTCCCCGTGGTCCTCGTGGACCGCGGCTTCTGGAGCCCGCTTGTGGACTGGATCCGCGGCACGCTCGTGGAGCGCGGCATGATCTCGCCCGAGGACCCGGACCTGTTCCACCTCGTGGACACGGCCGAGGAGGCCGTCGCGTGCGTGCTCCGCTCGGCGGGGAGGGCCGACGCGTGAGCGGGCCGCAGTGGATCGTCCTGGTGGCCGTGCTCGTCGTCGTGCTGGCGGCCCTGGCGGCCGCCCTCGCGGGCCGGCTCACGCTCCGGGCCGACGACCCGGCCGGGCGGACGCCGGGGCACCCCGTGCTGCTGCCGGAGCGGCCGCGCGCGGCGGATGTCGACCTGCTGCGGTTG
>NZ_RBLN01000047.1:0-11386 GCF_003989405.1 Micrococcus sp. HSID17227
TGAGGGCCTGCTCGGCCGGGCGGTCCACGGCTCCACCCGGGACGAGACGGACGGGCTCGGGCTGGGCCATGGGTGGGGACCTCCTCGTCGACGGCGCCCGGGCCGGTGCGCCCCGGGGTCGAGGATTCACCGTAGTCAGCACGGGCACGGCGGGGAATGGCCGGTGCGCCGGGGGCGAAGCGGCCCGCTCTTTCTTGACATGTTCCAGAGAACCGGATGGGATCGACTGGCATGGAGACCACGACGCGGGACGAGGACGAGCGCACGCTGCTGCGTGGCGTCGGCCTGCGCGTGACCCGGCCCCGCCTGGCGGTGCTGACCGCCCTCGCCGACCACCCCCACGCGGACGCGTCCACCGTGCTGGCCGCCGTGCGTCGGGCCCTGCCCGGCACCTCGCACCAGGCCGTCTACGACTGCCTCCACGCGCTCGCCGAGGCCGGGCTCGTGCGCTCCCTGCAGCCCGCCGGCTCTCCGGCCCGCTACGAGATCTGCACGGGCGACAACCACCACCACCTCGTGTGCCGCGGCTGCGGCACGGTCGTGGACGTGCCGTGCCGCACCGGCTCCGCCCCGTGCCTCGACGCCCCCGAGGACCACGGCTTCGCGGTCGACGAGGCCGAGGTCTACTACTGGGGGCTGTGCGCCGGCTGCCGGGAGTGACCGCCGCCGTCGTCCCGCTGGGCCGCGCGTCTTCCCCCGTCCGCCCGCCCGTGCCAAGGTGTGGCACATGACCGAGAACACCGCCGCCCTGCCCGCCGCCGAGCGTCCCGGCACCCCCGCCCTGCCGCAGGACCTCATCGACGTCGACGCCCTCCTGGAGGCGTACCGCACCGGTCACCCGGACGTGACGGACCCGGCGCAGAAGGTCGTGTTCGGCACCTCCGGCCACCGCGGCTCCGCGTTCACGACCTCGTTCAACGACGACCACATCGCCGCCATCACGCAGGCCGTGGTCGAGTACCGCGCGCACCACGGGATCACGGGGCCGGTCCTCGTCGGCAGGGACACGCACGCCCTGTCCGGGCCCGCGCAGGACACCGCCGTCGAGGTGCTGCTGGGCAACGACGTCGAGGTGCTCGTCGACTCCCGCGGCGGCTACACGCCCACCCCCGCCGTCTCCCACGCGATCCTGCACCTGAACGCCGGGCGCGAGCTGTCGCCGTCGGGCTTCGCGGTGGACGGGGACAACGCCGGCCTCGTGGACGGCCTCGTGATCACCCCCTCGCACAACCCGCCCGCGGACGGCGGCTTCAAGTACAACCCACCCCACGGCGGCCCCGCGGACACCGAGGCGACCACGTGGATCGCCGACCGCGCCAACGAGCTGCTCGCCGCCGGGCTGGCGGGCGTGCACCGGGTGGCGAGCGCCGACGTCGCCGGCCACGCGAAGCTGGGCGGCTTCGACTTCCTGGACCGGTACGTGTCCGATCTGCCGCAGGTGATCGACGTGGAGGCGATCCGCGAGGCGGGCGTGCGCATCGGCGCCGACCCCATGGGCGGGGCGTCCGTGGCGTACTGGGGCGAGAT
Organism: Micrococcus sp. HSID17227; assembly: GCF_003989405.1. NCBI lineage: Bacteria > Bacillati > Actinomycetota > Actinomycetes > Micrococcales > Micrococcaceae > Micrococcus > Micrococcus sp. HSID17227. The sequence continues at coordinate 1,528 of NZ_RBLN01000047.1, forward strand.
CGCCGACCGCCACGGGCTGGATCTGACCGTGGTGAACCCGGAGGTGGACCCGCGGTTCGGGTTCATGACCCTGGACTGGGACGGCAAGATCCGCATGGACTGCTCGTCGCCGAACGCGATGGCCTCGCTGATCGAGCGGATGACCCCGGACGCGGACGGGCAGGCGCCCTTCGACGTCGCCACCGGCAACGACGCCGACGCGGACCGGCACGGGATCGTCACCCCCGACGGCGGGCTGATGAACCCGAACCACTACCTCGCCGTGGCCATCGACTACCTGTACCGCCACCGCGAGCAGTGGCCCCAGAGCGCGGGCGTGGGCAAGACCCTGGTGAGCTCCTCGATGATCGACCGCGTGGCCGGGGACCTGGGCCGCGAGCTCGTGGAGGTGCCGGTGGGCTTCAAGTGGTTCGTGCCGGGCCTGCTGACGGGCACCGGTGTGTTCGGCGGCGAGGAGTCCGCGGGCGCGTCCTTCGTGCAGTTCGACGGCAGCCCGTGGTCCACGGACAAGGATGGGCTGCTGCTGTGCCTGCTGGCCGCGGAGATCATCGCCGTGACGGGCCAGTCCCCGTCCGAGCGGTACCGCGACCTCGTGGCCCTGCACGGCGACCCGGCGTACGCGCGCATCGACGCCCCCGCGACCGCCGAGCAGAAGGCGAAGCTGAAGACCCTCTCCCCCGACGACGTCCCCGTGACCGAGCTGGCCGGCGAGACCATCCTCGCGACGCTGACCAACGCCCCGGGCAACGACGCCCCGATCGGCGGGCTCAAGGTGGTCACGCAGCACGCGTGGTTCGCGGCGCGGCCCTCCGGCACCGAGGACGTCTACAAGATCTACGCGGAGTCCTTCCGCGGCCCCGAGCACCTGACGCAGGTGCAGGCGGAGGCGCAGCGGCTGGTGGACGCGGTCATCGGCTGACACCCGCCCCCGTCCGCTTTCGTTCGGGAAACGGCGGCGTGTCGCACCGCTTTCGTTCGGGAAACGGCCGGGCGCGCGCGCCGTTTCCCGAACGAAAAGACCCTGGGGGCGCCCTCTTCCGAACGAAAGTGCGCGGGTCGCGCGGGGGACGACGACGGCGCCCCGCCCTGCCGTCGCACAGGGCGGCTCGGTAGCGTGGCCGACATGAGCACGCAGCCCCCCGGTCTGACCACCGACGCCCCCGACACCCCCGACGACGATCCGGTTCGCGAGCCGTTGCCCACCGAGGCCCTGCCGATCGCGCCGGCCGGGCCCCGACCCGAGGAGCCGCGGGCCGCCGTCGAGCGTCTGCGCGCCGCCGCCCGCTCCCGCGCCGCCCACCCGCGCGCGGTGCGGGTGCGCCAGCTCAAGGGCCTGAAGCGGATGCTGACGGAGCACGCGGACCGGTTCGTCGCGGCGCTCGGCACGGACCTGGGCAAGCCGGCCACCGAGGCGCTGATCACGGAGATCGTCTCGGTGCGCTCCGAGGTGGACCACGCGCTGCTGCACCTGACCGACTGGATGGAGCCGCGGCCCGTGAAGCTGCCGCTGGCCCTGCGGCCCGCGAGCGCGGAGGTCCGGCCGCGACCCAAGGGTCTCGTGCTGGTCATCGGCGCGTGGAACTATCCGGTGCAGCTCGCGCTCGCCCCGGTCGTGGGCGCGCTGGCGGCCGGCAACACGGTGGTGCTCAGCCCGTCGGAGAAGGCCCCGGCCACGGCGGCGGCGCTGCGGGAGCTGGTGCCGCAGTACCTGGACTCCGCACTGGTCTCCGTGGTGGCGGGCGGCAAGGAGTGCAACACCGCGCTGCTGGCGGAGCCGTGGGACCACATCCTCTACACCGGCGGGGAGCGCGTGGGCCGGATCGTCTACGAGGCGGCGGCGAAGACCCTCTCCCCCGTGACGCTCGAGCTGGGCGGCAAGTCGCCGGCGGTGGTGACGCCGTCCCGGAACACGGGCGCGATGGCCCGCCGGATCGCGTGGGCGAAGTTCACCAACGCGGGTCAGACGTGCGTGGCCCCGGACTACGTGCTGGCCGTCGGCGAGGCCGCGCTGCGTCAGGTGACCGCCGAGCTCCCCGCAGCCCTGCGCGAGTTCTACGGCGACGACCCCCGCGCGTCGAAGGACTACGGCCGCCTCATCTCCGCCGAGCACGCGGAGCGGCTGCGGGAGATGCTTCAGGCGGACCTCGACGCCGGCGCCGAGCTGCTCGTCGGCGGCGACGTGGACGTGGCGGGGCGGTACATGGCGCCGACCGTGGTGACGGGCGTCAAGCCGGACGGCGCGCTCATGCAGGAGGAGCTGTTCGGCCCGATCCTGCCCGTGCTGACCGTGGACACCTTCCAGGACGCCCTGGACTTCATCGCGGAGCGCCCGCACCCGCTGGCCGCGTACCTGTTCACGGACCGGCCGAGCTACCACCGCGCGTTCGACGACCAGGTGCAGGCCGGCGGCCTCGGCTACGACGTCGGCCTGCTGCACGCTGGCATCGCGACGCTGCCGTTCGGCGGGATCGGCGCGTCCGGGATGGGCGCGTACCACGGCATCCACGGCTTCGAGACGTTCTCCCACCTGCGCCCGTCCATCACGAAGTCGGACCAGGTGGACACGCTCAAGACCGCGTACCCGCCGTACGGGCGGATGAAGCGGGCGCTGCTGCCGAAGATGCTCTGAGGGGTGGGTGGGGGCGGGGCTGGCCGGGCCCGGCTGGGCCCGCGCTTTCGAACGTGACATGGGGCCTAACTCACGTTCGAAAGCGCCCATAGCCCCGATTTCACGCTCGAAGGTCGGCCGCGGGCCGCGAGCCGCGGGCCGGGGGCGGGCGGGGGTCAGCGCTGCGGCCAGAAGCCGCGGCGGGCGTAGACCTCGGCGAGGACGTCGGCACGGTCGGTCATGACGCCGTCGACGCCGAGGTCGAGCAGGCGTTCGATCTCCGCGGGCTCGTCGACGACCCACACGTGCACCGGCAGGCCCGCCGCGTGGCAGCGGCGCACGAAGTCGGCGGTGGCCACGGGCACGCGGCCGTGCCGGACGGGCACCTGCACGCAGTCGACGTCGAGGGCGTACCGGCGCCGCCAGCGGGTCAGTCCCAGCGGGCCCAGCGTCACGAGCGCCGCGATGGCGGCCGCCCCGCCCGAAGTCGCCACCCGCTCCGGCCCGTACGCCCGCTCGGGGTGGCCGAGGCGGGCGAGGGCGCGTCGGAAGAGGCGGCGCCGCGAGTCGTGGAACGACGCGACGAGCACGCGGTCCCAGGCGCCGTGCTCGGCGAGGATGCGGGCCAGGGCCGGGGCCGACGCACGGTCCTTGAGGTCCACGTTGAGGCGGGCCTCGGGGAGCGCCGTCAGCAGCTCGGCGAAGCGCAGCAGCGGCTCCCCGCCGACCGTGACGTCCGCCAGCCGCTCCCACGTGTGGTCGCGCAGCCGGCCACGGCCCGTGCTGACACGGTCCAGGGCCTCGTCGTGGAACACGACGAGCTCGCCGTCCGCCGTGGTGCGCACGTCCAGCTCGAGGTAGGTGAACCCGGCGGCGTGGGCGTCCACGAACGCGGCCAGGGAGTTCTCCCGGTCGACGGCGGCGCCCCGGTGCGCGAACCCCAGCGGGTGGCCGCGACGGGCGGGGACGGAGTCGGTGAGGTAGGCGGGGGCGGGACGGGGCGAGGTCGGACGCACGGGATCACCGTAGCGGGGACGGACGGCCGAGTGCCCGCTGCCGCAGCCGGGAACGCGAGAGGTCGGAATGAGCGTCAGACCCGCCCTCATTCCGACCACTCACGTGACAGGTGGGGCCGACGCGCCCGCCCTCAGTCCTCCGCCGGCAACTCCAGCATGGGGCGGTGCTCGTAGAAGGTCTGCAGCACCACGGTGGTCCGGGTGGACACCGACGCCGTCTGGCGGATCTCCGTCACGAGGGCCTCGAGCTCGCGTGGCGAGCCCACGCGCACGAAGAGCATGTACGCGGCGTCGCCGGCCACGGAGTGGCACGCCTCGATCGCCGCGATGGACTCGAGGAGCTCGGGGGCGTCGTCGGGCTGGCGCGGGTCCAGCGGGCTGATCTCGATGAACGCGGAGAGCGGCCTGCCCACGGCCTCGGGGTCGAGCAGCGCGCGGTAGCCCGTGATCACGCCCGTGCTCTCGAGCCGACGCAGGCGCGCCTGCACGGCGGAGGTCGAGAGGCCGACCCGCTCGGAGAGCTGGGCGAGCGTGGCGCGCGGGTCATGGGAGACGGCGGCCGCGAGCCGCGCGTCGACAGGGTCGTCCATGCGCCGCACGCTATCAGCCGGCCCCGGCCGCCGGGTTGACAGCCCCGTGCGCTGATGGAAACCTTCCGGCAAGTGATCCATATCACCGGATACTTTCCGGCGCTTCGACCTCAGGAGGGTTTCATGTCCACCACTCTGCAGCCCGCCCGGACCGACGTCGTCGTCCCGGAGACCCCGTCCGACGCGCGCACCGTCGAGACCCACCCGGCCTGGCTCCGCCTCAAGGCCGCCGCCACCGCCCTGCAGCCCCTGCAGGTCAAGGACGGCTCCATCCCGGACCCGGCGGACCACGCCGCCGCGCGCGAGCACGTGGAGACCATCGTCGCCGCCGTCGAGGAGCTCGCCCCGCTCTTCCCGCACGACGCCGCCTACCTCGCCGCCCTGCCCCGCGACTTCGCCCGCTGGGCCGACGGCGGCTTCGCCGAGCCCGACTTCCTGGACTCCCTCATCGCCTTCCAGCCGCAGGAGCACCGCGTCGACGGCGTCCGGCACCTCGTGGTCTTCCCGATGTACACGCAGAACGGCTCCCCCGACCGGCACGTGGAGGCCCTCGTCGTCGAGACCATCTGGCCCGAGTTCATCGCCGAGCTCGAGGCCGGCGACTACGGCAACCGCCTCTTCGTCTCCCTGCGCCTGATCGACTTCACCCCCGGCTACGACACGAACTCGGCCGTCCTCTTCCCCGAGACCGTGGCCATGCGCGAGATCCCCACCTTCACGTGGGGCGCCATCTTCCAGGACCGCGAGGCCGCCCGCTTCCGCCGGGTCGTCACCGCCGCCGCCGAGATCACCCAGCTCGAGCTCCCGGCCGAGCTCGCCGAACTGCTCTCCTGCCAGGAGCTCGCCGAGGGCACCTTCGTGATGTGGGACCTCATCCACGACCGCACGCACATGCGCGGCGATCTGCCCTTCGACCCGTTCATGATCAAGCAGCGCATGCCCTTCTTCCTCTACACGCTCGAGGAGATGCGCTGCGACATGACCGCCTTCCGCGAGTGCGTGGCGATCGAGCGCCGCCTCACGGCGCGCGCCGCCGCCGGTGAGCAGCTCACCGCGCTCGAGGAGCAGACCCGCCGCCACGCCGGGCTCGTGCAGCACGCCGTCCTCTTCGACCGCGTCTTCCGCTTCGCCCTCACCGGCTCCCGCGTCCGCAACTACGACGGCCTCGGCGGCCAGCTGCTCTTCGCCTGGCTGCACCGCAAGGACGTGATCCAGTGGCGCGACGTCGAGCTCAGCGTGGACTGGGACCGGCTCGCCAACGCCGTCGTCGAGCTGGGCGACGCCATCGACACGCTCTACTGGGAGTCCATCGACCGCCCCAAGACCGTGCACTGGCTCCAGGCCTACGAGCTCGTCGCCTCCGTGGTCACCCCGCACCCGGCCTCCGTGTGGGCGCAGGGCCTGCCGCGCGAGGTGCTCGCCGGCCCGCCCAAGGGCTACACCGACCTCGTGCTCGACGACGAGTTCCCGCTGTCCATGTTCTTCGAGGCCCTCGAGAAGAAGATGTGCGGCGTCATCGAGTCCACCGCCGGGATCCGCGGCACGGACGCCTGACCCGTGGCCGCCCTGACCGACCGCGCCGTCCTGATCGCGGGCGCCACGAGCGCCTCGGGCCGGGCCGCCGCCCGCACCCTCCTCGACGCCGGCGCGCACGCCGTCGCGACCGGGCGCGACGCCGCGAAGCTCGCCCCCCTCGCCGAACTCGGCGCCGAGACCGCGGCCCTGGACCTCACGGACGAGACCGCCGTCCGCGGCCTCGTCGAGGACCTGCACGCCCGCGGCACCCGGATCGACGGCCTGCTCCACCTGGTGGGCGGCTGGCGCGGCGGCGGGGGCCTCGCCGGCCAGACCGAGGCGGACTACCGCGCCCTCGAGGCCTCGTTCACGGCGCTGCGGCCCGTGAGCCGGGCCCTCGACGACGACCTGCGGGCCTCGTCCGCCGGTCGCCTCGCGATCGTCTCGTCCACGGCGGTGCCCCGGCCGCTCGCCGGCGGCGCGACCTACGCCGCGGTGAAGGCGGCGAGCGAGGCATGGACCCGCGCGGTCGCGCAGGGCTGGGCCAAGGCCGCCCGGGACGCGGAGGCGCCGCTGCGCTCGGCGGCCGTCGTGTTCCGCGTGAAGTCCCTCGCCGGGCTCGAGGAACGGCTGGCCGAGGAGTACGCGCGACTGTGGAAGGCTGAGGCGGGCGCGCTGAACGACGCCGTCCTCACGCTCCAGGAGAAGGGAACGGACTGACATGCAGAGGATCCACGATCCGCAGGAGCGGGGCTTCGCCTCGGACAACTACTCCGGCGTCCACCCGGAGGTGCTCGCGGCGATCGCCGAGGCCAACGGGGGCCACCAGGTCGCCTACGGCGAGGACGTGTACACGGCGCGTCTTCAGGAGGTCGTGGCCCAGCACTTCGGCAAGGACGCCACCGCGTGGCCGATGTTCAACGGGACCGGGGCGAACGTCGTCGGGCTCCAGGCCATGCTGCCCCGCTGGGGCGCGGTGATCTGCGCGGACACCGCGCACATCCACGTGGACGAGGGCGGCGCGCCCGAGAAGTCCGCCGGCATCAAGCTGCTGCCCGTGGCCACCGACGACGGCAAGCTCACCCCCGAGCTGATCGCCGCCGAGGCCTGGGGCTGGGGTGACGAGCACCGCGCCCAGCCCCTGGTCGTCTACCTCACCCAGTCCACCGAGCTCGGCACGGTCTACACCCCGGACGAGGTCAAGGCCATCACGGACTACGCCCACGAGCACGGGATGCGCGTCTACATGGACGGCGCCCGCATCGCCAATGCCGCGGCCTCCCTGGGCCTGCCGCTGCGCGCCTTCACCACCGACGTCGGCGTGGACGTGCTCTCCCTCGGCGGCACCAAGAACGGGGCGCTGCTGGCCGAGGCCGTCGTCGTGCTCGACCCGGACGCCGCGGACGGCCTCGTGTACCTGCGCAAGAACCAGATGCAGCTGGCCTCGAAGATGCGCTTCATCTCGGCGCAGCTGCTCGCCCTGTTCGACGGCGACCTGTACCTGCGCTCCGCCCGCCACGCCAACGCCATGGCCGCCCGGCTGCGCGCCGGCATCGAGGCGGGGGTCGCCGACGGCTCGCTGGCCGGCGTCGAGTTCACGCAGGCCACGGACGCCAACGCCGTGTTCGCCGTCCTGCCCGAGGGCGTGGCCGACCGGCTGCGCGCCCGCTTCCGGTTCTACGACTGGGACGCGGCGCGCCGCGAGGTGCGCTGGGTGTGCGGCTTCGACACGACCGAGGAGGACGTGGACGCGTTCACGGCGGCGCTGCGCGCCGAACTCGTCCCCGCCGTCTGACGGACGCGCCCGGCCGGGATACCCTTCTACCACCGTGCAGCAGGGTGGGACGCCGCGGCCTTCGACGCGCGTCCGACCGCTCCTCCACCGAAAGGCCACCGTGGACACCAGCGCACCCCGGACGTCCCCGTCGACGCCGGCCGCCTCCGCCGCCCACGCCACCCATGAGGGCGGCTCCCTGCAACGCACCCTCAAGTCCCGGCACCTGACGATGATCGCGATGGGCGGCGCCATCGGCACGGGCCTGTTCGTGGCCTCGGGCAACACCATCGCGACCGCCGGCCCCGGTGGCGCCCTCGTGGCCTATGTGGCCATCGGCTTCATGGTGTTCCTGCTGATGCAGTCGCTCGGCGAGATGTCCACGTACCTGCCGGTCTCCGGCGCGTTCGAGGAGTACTCGACCCGCTTCGTGAGCCCCTCGTTCGGCTTCGCCATCGGCTGGAACTACTGGTACAACTGGGCGATCACGGTGGCCGCCGAGCTCGTCGCGGCGGCCCTGATCATGCGGTACTGGCTCCCGGACGTGCCCTCGTGGATCTGGTCCGCGATCTTCCTCGCGCTGCTCTTCGGCCTCAACGCCCTCTCCACGCGCGCCTACGGCGAGAGCGAGTTCTGGTTCTCGCTCATCAAGGTCGCCACGGTGGTGATCTTCCTGGTGCTCGGCGTCCTGATGATCGTCGGCATCCTCGGCGGCTCCTCCCCCGGCTTCCACAACTGGACGGACGGCGAGGCCCCCTTCGTGGGCGGCGGCGCCGGCATCCTGGCGATCTTCATGGTGGCCGGCTTCTCCTTCCAGGGCACCGAGCTGGTCGGCGTGGCCGCGGGCGAGGCCGAGGACCCGGAGAAGAACGTGCCCAAGGCGATCCGCACCGTGTTCGTGCGCATCCTGCTCTTCTACGTCGGCGCAATCACCGTCGTCGGCTTCCTCATCCCCTACACCAGCCCCCACCTGCTGGGCAGCGACGTCGAGGACATCTCGATCTCCCCGTTCACGCTCGTCTTCGAGAACGCGGGCGTGCTCGCCGCCGCCTCCGTGATGAACGCCGTGATCCTCACGGCCATCCTCTCCGCGGGCAACTCGGGCCTGTACGCCTCCACCCGCATGCTCTGGGCCCTGGCCGACTCCGGGAAGGCCCCGCGCTTCCTGGCGAAGGTGAACCGGCGCGGCGTGCCCATGAACGCCCTCTACGCCACCACCGCGGTGGGCGCGGCGTGCTTCCTGACCACGTTCATCGGGGACGGCGCCGCCTACGTGTGGCTCGTCTCCGCCTCGGGCCTGGCCGGGTTCATCGTGTGGATGGGCATCGCCTGGAGCCACTACCGGTTCCGGCAGGCCTACGTCGCGCAGGGCCACGATCCGAAGGATCTGCCCTACCGCGCCTTCCTGTTCCCCCTGGGCCCGATCGTCGCGCTGGTCATGTGCGCCGTCGTGATCCTCGGCCAGAACTACCAGGCGTTCATGGGCGACGTGGACCTCGTGGCCGTGGCCAGCGCGTACATCGGCCTGCCCCTGTTCCTCGCGCTGTGGCTCGGCCACAAGCTCGTCACCGGCTCGAAGCCGGTCCGCTACGAGGACGCCGACCTCACCCGCGTCCTGGACTGAGTCCCCCACCTCGGAGGTCGCCGTGCCCGCCCCCTCCTCCCACGCTCCCGCCGCCACCCACACCGCCCGGGGCCGCCTGGTCTGGGTGGACGTCGCGCGCGGCCTGGCCCTGGTCGCGATGATGGTCGCCCACACGGCGCCCGCCGGCGGCCCGGGTGGGGCGCTCCACCTCTCCGAGCACCTCACCGCGCCCCTGTTCGCGGCGCTCGTGGGCGTGGGCGCGCGCCCCGAGGCGGAGTGGCTGGGCCGTGGCCGGGCCGGGCCCCGCGCGCTTGTGCGGGCGGCCGCCCTGTGCGGGGCGGCGTGGCTGACCGGGCTCTTCGGGGCGGCCGTCGTGAACGTGCTGGCGCACCTGGCTGTGCTCACGGTGCTCATGGCACTGCTGGCCGCCCTCCCCCTCGCCGCGCACCTCGTGCTCGCCGTCCTGGCCGGCGGAGGCGGCCTCCTGCTCGCCGCCACACCGACGGCCGACGTCGTCGACCGGCTCCTCCCCGCCGCGCAGGCGCTCGGGCTGAGCCGCGCGACGCTGACCCCGTGGGTCTCCGCGTTCCTCACGGACGGCCCGTACCGTCTCCCCCTGTTCCTCGCGTGGGCGCTGCTGGGGGGAGGCCCTTGACGAGGGAGACCACGACGGCGTCCGGGGCCAGGTCGTCGCGCACGGCGTGCAGGGTCTCGCGCACGTGCTGCGCGGGCACGGCCACCACCACGACGCCGGCGCCCCGGACCGCCTCG
>NZ_RBLN01000493.1:0-777 GCF_003989405.1 Micrococcus sp. HSID17227
TCGGAGGGGACGACGGCGACGTCCGCGTCCTCGAGCGCGCCGAGGGCGGCCTCGAGCGCGGCCCAGGTGGGGGTGCCCCAGCGGGCGTATTGGAAGGCGACGTCCGCACCGGGGGCGACGGGGGCGCCGTCGGGACCGGACCCGGGCAGGTGGAACGCGGAGGCGTGCACCAGCGGCGGGGAGATGGCGTCGCCGAGGGCCATGCCGTGGGCGCGGTGGTGGAGGACGGGGCCGAAAGCGGGGGGCTGCGGGGATGCCATGGGGTCATTCTGCCGGGGCGCCGGGCGCGGATTCACCAGAGGAGCTGACGGCCCCGGATCTGCCACCCGAAGCAACGCCGGTTGACTTATCGCGGGTCCTGGGCGCGAAGACCCGTGATAACTCAACCGGCGTTGCTCAGGACCGGGCGGATCGGCGTGAGGCCGGGGTCCTGGAAGGGGCGCCGGGTGCGGTGACGCCCTGGCGCGCCAGCTCGATCGCCACGGACCGCACGAAGCCCAGCTGCGCCGCCTGCGCCGTGTGAATGGTTCCCTTCACGTTGACGTCGAAGATCAGGTCGACGTCCTCGTCCGTCATGTCCGCGATCCGGTTTGGGGGTAGATGCCCGCGTTGGACGCAAGCACGTCCAGCACGTACGCGGGGAACCCGGCCTCGCGGGCGGCCGCGCACTCCTCGTCGGTCAGCCCCGTGACGGCGACCCGCGCCGCGGCGTCCCGCAGCGACGCGGCGATGCCGAACCCGATGCCCAGGGTGCCGCCCGTGACCAGCGCGGCCCGG
>NZ_RBLN01000494.1:0-922 GCF_003989405.1 Micrococcus sp. HSID17227
CAGCCCAGGCCGGCCATCGCCTGCACGACGTCGGCGTGCCAGAGCGCCTCGCCGGTCGGCTCGGCGCTCGCCTCGGCCTCCGCCTCGGGCACCGGCTCCCCGGTGGGCGCGAGGCGGCCGGAGTGCTCGACGGTGCGCTTGCGCGCCCTCGTCGGCCCGAGGCCGGGCACGCGGGTGCGGGTCTTCTCGTCCTCCTCGGTGACCGCCCGGCGCACGGTCCCGGGGGGGTGGACGGAGAGGATCGCCAGGGCGCGGCGGGGACCCACGCCGTGCTCGGCGCTCGCCTCGGCCTCCGCCTCGGGCACCGGCTCCCCGGTGGGCGCGAGGCGGCCGGAGAGCTCGACGATGATCTTGCGCGCCATCTTCGGCCCGATGCCGGGCACGCGGGTGAGGGTCTTCTCGTCCTCCTCGGTGACCGCCCGGCGCACGGTCTCGGGGTGGTGGACGGAGAGGATCGCCAGGGCGAGGCGGGGACCCACGCCGTTGGCCGTGATGAGCACCTCGAACACCTCGCGCTCGTCGCGGTCCGCGAAGCCGTAGAGGGTCAGGGCGTCCTCCTTGACCACGAGGTGGGTCTGCACCGCCCCCGGCCGGCCCTCGTGCAGGGTGGACAGCGTCTGCGGGGTGGCGGAGAACTGCACACCCAGGCCGCCGACGGCGATGACCGCCCGGTCGAGGGCCACGTGCTCGACGGTGCCGCTGAGCGAGGCGATCATGAGGGGCCCTCCTGTCGGGACGGACGGACGCCGGCCGGCGCGGATTCGAACATATCATCGAACGCCGGCCCGGCAGCGGCCTACCGGCGACGCCCGCCGCCCGCCGAGCGCTCGGCGTCGAGCCAGGCCCCCTGAGCACGGAAGAGCGTCTAGTGGGGAACGAGATGCTTGGCCGGTGTCGATCTCGTCGGGGTCGAGCTCATGAA
>NZ_RBLN01000495.1:0-920 GCF_003989405.1 Micrococcus sp. HSID17227
GTCCTGCTGGTAGCCCTGCTGGGCGTACGGGTCCTGCGCGTAGGGCTGCTGCCGACCGTCGTGCTGGCCCTGGCCGGACTGCTGGCCTTCGTACTGGCCCTGGCCCTGGCCGTGGGCGGCCTGGTGGCCCCATCCCTGGTCCCCGTACAAGGGGTCCTCCGGATGCCACGGGCCGGAGACGGGGCCCCGGCCATACTCAGTCATCGATCCCCTTGAGCCGCGAGACGACGCTCCGTCTCTTCGCTTTGCTGTGCGGTGCCTGTTCGAACACCGCCGCATCCCGCGGAACGTTGCCGTATCGCGATCAGACAACCACTTCGACGCCCTCGCCCGGAGCGCTGCCTGACGCCCGTTAGGACTCCAGAGCGTTCTGAAGGATCACCACAGCGGCAGCCTGATCGATTGCCGACCGGCCCTTCTTGGACTGCCCTCCCGCAGCGCGCAGCCCGTGAGTGGCCGTCACTGTGGTCATCCCTTTGTCCAGGAGACGTAGAGGAATCGGTCCGACGGCACTGGCGAACACCTGGGCGAACGCGCGTACCGTCGCGTCCCCCGGGCCCTCCCCGCCCCCGAGTGAGCGGGGCAGCCCGACGATGACCTCGATCGGCTCGTACTCCTCGACGATCTGGCCGAGCCGCCGGTGGGCGGCCGGGACGTCGCGTCCCGGCACGGTCTCCACCGGCGTGGCGAGGATCCCGTCGGGGTCGCACGAGGCGACCCCGATCCGGGCGTCCCCGACGTCGAGCGCAAGCCGACGTCCTCTGCGCATTTCCGACCGTTTGCTTCCTCGGCTATCACTTTGCGGTCTCGGCGACGCGACGCTCGCCGGCCCCGCCGGCCCCACCGACGGCGGCCGGGTTCTGGCCGCCGCCCTCGGCGACGTCCGCCCTGCCGCCACCGCCGCCGCCCGGGTCCGTGGC
>NZ_RBLN01000496.1:0-637 GCF_003989405.1 Micrococcus sp. HSID17227
TCGGCATGCGCGTGATCGGCCCGGCCTCGGCCGGCCTGGTCCGCACCGACCCCGCGATCCGCCTCAACGCCTCCCCGTCCCCGGGCCTGGCCCAGCGCGGCCCCGTCGGGCTGTTCAGCCAGTCCGGCGCCGTCGGCGCCATGGTCTCCGCCGGCGTCAAGCGCCGCGGGGTGGGGATCTCCACCTCGATCAGCGCCGGCAACCGTGCGGACGTCTCGGGCAACGACGCCATGCAGTTCTTCGAGGCGGACCCCCACACCGCCGCCGTCGGTGTGTACCTCGAGTCGTTCGGCAACCCGCGCAAGTTCTCCCGCATCGCCCGGCGGCTCTCCCGCACCAAGCCCGTCGTGGTGGTCCGCTCCGACGTCACCGGGCGCTTCCTGCCCCCGGGCCACGAGACCCGCACCACCCAGGCCCCCGAGGGCACCGTGGACTCGATGCTCGACCAGACCGGCGTGCTCGAGGCCCACACGCACGAGGCCATGCTCGACATCCTCATGGCCGTGGCCAGCCAGCCGCTGCCCACGGGCCACCGCGTCGTCCTCGTGGCCGACTCCCTCGCCCTGGACCGGCTGGGCCGCGACGCCGCGGCCGAGGCCGGGCTGGAGGTCACGGCCACCGTCCGCCTCGCCGGCAG
>NZ_RBLN01000497.1:0-732 GCF_003989405.1 Micrococcus sp. HSID17227
TCTGGCATTTTTTTTTTTAATGCGACGGCGCCCACCGCGATCTCCACAGGCCAAGCCCCTCTTCCCCTACCCGACGCTCTTCCGATCTGGGGGCCCAGGCCGGCGAGGGCGGCGCGGCTCGGCCGGGTGACGAGCAGCAGCACGGCCGCGGAGAACACCACGCGCAGGGCGACCATGGCGGACGCGCCGACGTCGTCGAACAGCAGGCCCGCCACGGACGCGCCGAGCTGCTGGCTCAGCAGCGAGAGCAGGACGAGCAGGACGAGACGCACGCCCACAGCCTAGGGGCGCGCCGCGCCACCCCGGCCCCGGCCGGCGCGGGAGCGCTGCTGCCCGAGGACCACCGGGGGGCCCGGTTCCGCTGACCCCGAGGCCGCGGAAAACAACACGCTGACGTGCGCTAATCCGCCTCGTCGTGGGAAAGTGGGGGACGCGCGCCCGCGCAGACCCCGCCCCGATCCCAGGAGGCCCGCATGGCCCGGCCCCAGACCGTCCTCACCGTGGTGGCCGCCCGCCGGCTCACCCCGCACCTCGTGCGCCTGACCCTCGGCGGCGAGCAGTTCGACGCCGTCCACGCCCGCTGGGCGGAGAAGGGCGCCACGGACCAGTACGTGAAGCTGCTCTTCGCCGACCCCGCGCTCGGCCTCGAGCCCCCGTACGACCTGGACGCCCTCCGCGAGCGCCTCGCCCCGGAGCAGCTGCCGGTCCGCCGCACCTACACGGTGCGCCGCA
>NZ_RBLN01000498.1:0-639 GCF_003989405.1 Micrococcus sp. HSID17227
TTGGCCTCCCTCGTCACGGACGAGGTCGACGCGCTCGCGGCGCAGCTGACGGCCCTGACGCCCCTGTGCGCAGAGGGGGTGCTGGCCGGCGTGCACCTCGAGGGTCCCTGGCTCTCGCCCCTGCACTGCGGCGCGCACCGGGCCGCGTCGCTGCGGGCGCCGGAGCCCGAGGACGTCGCTCGCCTCGTCGAGGTCGGCGCGGGCCACCTGGCGATGGTCACGCTGGCCCCCGAGCTGCCCGGGGCCCTCGACGCGGTGGGCCGGCTGGCGGAGGCGGGCGTCGTCGTCGCGATCGGCCACACGGACGCCTCCTACGAGACCACGCGCGCGGCGATCGACGCGGGGGCGCGGATGGCCACGCACCTGCACAACGCGTGCCGGCCCACCCACCATCGCGAGCCCGGGCCGGCCGTCGCCCTGCTGGAGGACCCGCGCGTGGGGATCGAGACCATCGTGGACGGCGTCCACCTGCATGCGGCCACGGTGCGGCGGGTCGCCCGGGAGGCCGGGGAGCGGTGGATCCTCGTCTCGGACTCCATGGCCGCCGCCGGCTGCGGCGACGGCGAGTTCCCCCTCGGGCCGCTGCGGGTCCGGGTCCACGACGGCGTCGCGCGGGTGGTCGGCGCGGACGGCGCAGCC
>NZ_RBLN01000499.1:0-912 GCF_003989405.1 Micrococcus sp. HSID17227
GCCGCGTCGCCGGTGAGCTGTCCGGCCTCCTGCCGCAACGTCCGGCCCTTCTGGCAGAGCAGAGCGAACCCGGTCCCGTCGAGGTAGTCGGCCCGCACGGTGACGTAGGCGGCGGGCCCGGTGACGAGCACACCGGTGCCGACGTGGTCCTCGGACAGCACGGAAGCGTCGGCGCCCTGGGCGGCCTTGCCCTTGCCCAGCACCATGTCCGACGACGCACGGTCCACAACCTGCGTGGAGTACCGCAGGGTGATGATCTCCCGCAGCTTGGTGGGCACGCTGTCCGCGTCGGGGCGCTGGGAGGCGAAGTTGGACACGAACCCGGCGGCCGGGCCCCGGCGGGCGATGCGGCACAGGTCGTTGATGACCTGTTCGCGGTCCTCGCGCTCCATCGCGGTGAAGTACTCCTGCAGTTCGTCGATGGTCACGAAGATGACGGGCAGGTTGTACCGCTGGACGATCTCCGGCGTCAGCTTCCCTTCGGGGCAGATGCTGGTGGGCAGTTCCCGCAGGATCGCGAAGCGGCGTTCCATCTCCACCAGCAGTTCGGCCAGCATGGCCTTGAGCGCTTCGATCGCGTCGTCCTCGGCCTCCGTCAACAGACGGTGGGCCACTGCCCGCATGGACAGCCAGGCCCCACAACCCGTGCCGTCGGCGACGGAGTGCCTGAAGTAGGGGTCCAGTAGTCCGGCCGCTGGCATCAGGCGCTGGGTGAACGTCTTGCCCCGGCGGGGGAGGCCGCCGAAGAACATCGACTGCCACATGACCGGGACCTCGATGCGGTTGCCGCGGGCGTCCTGCCCGAACGGGATCGGGTCCCAGATCGAGAACCTTTCCGCCGTCGCGAACGGCGACGGGTTCGGCTTGCCCAGGTACGGGTCGTCGTCGGCGACCCACATGGACACGCGTCCG
>NZ_RBLN01000500.1:0-912 GCF_003989405.1 Micrococcus sp. HSID17227
CGGCCTTGAAGCCGCCGTGCGCAACGTTGCCGACCAGGCCGAAGAGGCTGTGCGCGCCGGTCGCACCCAGATCGTACTGACCGACCGCCACATTGCGCCGGGCAAACTGCCGATCCACGCTTCGCTGGCTACCGGTGCGGTACACCACCGCCTGACCGAAAAAGGCCTGCGCTGCGACTACAACATCCTCGTGGAAACCGCCACCGCCCGCGACCCGCATCACTTCGCGTTGCTGATCGGTTTCGGCGCCTCGGCGGTGTATCCGTTCCTGGCCTACGAAGTGCTGGGCGACATGATCCGCACCGGTGAAGTACTGGGCGACCTCTATGAGGTGTTCAAGAATTACCGTAAGGGCATCACCAAGGGCCTGCTGAAGATCCTGTCGAAGATGGGCATCTCCACCGTCACCTCGTACCGCGGCGCTCAATTGTTCGAAGCCATCGGTTTGTCCGAAGAAGTCTGCGAACTGAGCTTCCGTGGCGTGCCAAGTCGTATCAAGGGCGCGCGCTTCGTCGACATCGAGGCTGAACAGAAAGCCCTGGCCACCGAAGCCTGGAGTGCGCGCAAGCCGATCCAGCAAGGCGGCCTGCTCAAGTTCGTGCACGGTGGCGAATACCACGCCGACAACCCGGATGTGGTCAACACCCTGCAAGCCGCCGTGCAGCAGGGCGACTACGCCAAGTTCAAGGAATACACCGCGCTGGTGGACAACCGCCCCGTGTCGATGATCCGCGACCTGGTCAAGGTTAACTCCCTGGACACGGCGATGGGCATCAACGAAGTCGGCCCACTGGAATCGAGCCTCAAGCGCTGCGACACCGCCGGTATTTCCCTGGGCGCCTTGTCGCCTGAGGCTCACGAAGCCCTGGCCGAAGCCATGAACCGCCTGGGTGCGCGTTCCAACTCCGGCGA
>NZ_RBLN01000501.1:0-808 GCF_003989405.1 Micrococcus sp. HSID17227
TAGTAAGCGACGGGGGCCGACAGGGACCTGGACAGGCGCAGGCCCTCCGGCCCGACGCGACGCTGTTCCGGGGCGGCGGGGCGCACCCCCGCCGCTCAGGCGCCGTCGTGCACCGCGAGGCTCGAGCCGCGCCGGTCCTTGCGCACCTCGAGGCGCACACCGATCTCCTGCCTCATCCGTTCGACGTGGGAGACGAGGCCCACGGTCCGGCCACCGGTCCGCAGGGTGTCCACGACATCCAGGACGTCGTCGAGGGTGTCCGCGTCGAGCGAGCCGAAGCCCTCGTCCACGAAGAGCGTGTCCAGTTCGATGCCGCCGGCTTCGGCCTGCACGGTGTCCGCGAGCCCCAGGGCGAGGGCGAGGGAGGCCATGAAGGTCTCGCCGCCCGAGAGCGTGGCCGGGTGGCGCGTCTCGTCCACGTAGTGGTCCCGGATGACGAGTTCGAGGCCCTTGTTCCCGCGCCCGCCCACGGCGTCCGAGTACTCGATCGAATACCGCTGGTCCGTCATGGCGAGCAGACGCTCGGTGGCCGCGGCGGCGACCTCCTCGAGCCGCCCGGCGAGGACGTAGCTCGTCAGCGGCATCTTGAGCAGGTTCTCCCCGCCGCCGCGGACGAGGTCGAGCAGCCCCCGCACCCGCGTGTGCTCGGCGATGAGCCCGGCAGACCGCTCCAGGACCTCGGTCAGGGCAGCTGACTGTCGGCGCACCGTGGCGACCAGTGAATCGAGTCGACCGACCGCCGTCGCCCGGGACGAGCTCGCGGCCTCGGCCGCGGCGAGCGCCTCGGCGGCGGCGCGGGTCTGCTCCT
>NZ_RBLN01000502.1:0-598 GCF_003989405.1 Micrococcus sp. HSID17227
CCTCCCACGCCGCCCCGGACGTGGCGCCCGACGGGTCGTCGTCGCGCCCGGCGTCTGCCGAGGGCGGCGATAGGGTGACGGCGTGACCGTCCTGCCCGTCCGCACCATCCCCGACCCCGTCCTGCGCACCGCCGCGTCGCCCGTGCCCCCGGGCGCGGATGTGCGCGCCCTCGTGGCGGACATGATCGAGACGATGCACGCCGTCGGGGGCGTGGGCCTGGCCGCGCCCCAGGTGGGCGTGGGCCTGCGCGTCTTCGTGTTCGACGTCGCCGGCGTCGCCGGGCACGTGGTCAATCCCGTACTCGAGACCGCCGGCCAGGCGCTGCGGGAGCCGGGCGAGGGGTGTCTGTCCGTGCCGGGGCTGCGCTACCACCCGGCGCGCGCCGCCGAAGCCGTCGTCCGCGGCACCGACGTCGACGGGAACCCGGTGGAGCACCGGGGGACCGGCCTGCTCGCCCGCTGTCTCCAGCACGAGACCGACCACCTCGACGGGATCCTCTACGTCGACCGCCTCGACGGCGAGGAACGCCGTGAGGCCCGCCGCCGCATGCGCGCCGGCGAGGTGGACCGCGCCGCCCGCCGCATCGGGGCCGAGCGC
>NZ_RBLN01000048.1:0-11333 GCF_003989405.1 Micrococcus sp. HSID17227
GAGACGCGGACCGGCTCGCCGGCCGCCTGGGCCAGGCCCTGCTCGATCTCCGGGGTGTGCCGGTGCCCGCCACCGACGCCGTACGGGCTCATCCCGCCCATGACCTCGGCGCCGAGCAGGTGCGGCTTGAGCGCCTTGCCCGCCCCGGAGGTGCCCGAGGCGGCGACGATCACCACGTCCTGCGGCTCGAGCAGCCCCGCGGCGAAGCCGGGCGCGAGGGCGAGGATCGAGGTGGTCGGGTAGCACCCGGGGACGGCGATGCGGCGGGTGCCGGCGAGTCGCTCACGCTGACCGGGCAGCTCGGGCAGGCCGTAGGGCCAGGTCCCGGCGTGCGCGGTGCCGTAGAAGGCCTCCCAGTCTGCGGCTGACTCGAGGCGGTGGTCGGCGCCCGCGTCGATCACCAGGGTGTCCGGGGATCGCTCTGCGATCTCGGCCGCCAGCGCCCCGGAGGCCCCGTGGGGCAGCGCGAGGATCACGACGTCGTGGCCGGCGAGGACCTCCGCGGTGGTCTCGGCGAGGACGCGGTCCGCCAGGGCGTGCAGGTGCGGCTGGAGAGCGCCGAGGCGCTCCCCCGCGTTCGAGTGGGCCGTGATGGCTCCGACGGTGACGGACGGGTGGCCGGCGAGCAGGCGCAGGGCCTCTCCCCCGGCGTAGCCGCTGGCTCCGGAGACGGCGACGGTGTGGGTCATGGCTTCATCCTAGCGCAGATATGCGTTGCACCGAATATCTATGCGGCGCCTCGGGTCCCCCGGGCCGGGCCGGATGGCCCGGCCCGCTCCTAGAGTGGGGCCATGACCACTGCGAACACCCCCGCCGTCCCCCGCACCCACCACGCCGTCGTCGTGTCCGCCACGGGCGGCCCCGAGGTCCTGCAGTGGACCGAGACGGAGGTGCCCTCCCCCGCGCCGGGGCACGTGCTGGTGCGGACCGCCGCGGCGGGCCTGAACTTCATCGAGACGTACCAGCGCTCCGGGGTCTACACGATGGACCTGCCCTTCACCCCCGGTACGGAGGGCTCCGGCGAGGTCGTCGCGCTCGGCGAGGGCGTGGACGCCGGGCTCCTGGGGGCCCGTGTCGCCACCGCGACGGCCACCGGTGCGTACGCCGAGCACTTCACCGCCCCCGCGGATCGTCTCCTCACCGTCCCGGAGGGCATCGACCTGGCCGAGGCCGCCGCCCTTCCGCTGCAGGGCATGACGGCCCACTACCTCTGCCGGTCCACCTTCCCGGTGGAGGAGGGCCACACGGTGGTCGTGACGGCCGGTGCCGGCGGGGTGGGGCTCCTGCTCACCCAGCTCGCGACGGCCCGCGGCGCCCGCGTGGTCACCACGGCGTCCACGGAGGAGAAGCGGGAGCTGTCCCGGGGCGCGGGCGCCGTTGCCGCGGTGGACTATCCGGACCTCGCCGCCACGGTGGCGGAGCTGACGGACGGCGAGGGCGCGCACGTCGTGTACGACGGCGTGGGGAAGGACACCTTCGACACCTCGCTCGAGGTGCTGCGCGTGCGCGGCACACTCGTGCTCTTCGGCGGGGCCTCCGGGCAGGTGCCCCCCTTCGACCTGCAGCGGCTCAACGCGGCCGGCTCGCTGTACGTCACCCGGCCCTCGCTGGTGCACTACACGCGCACGGGCGAGGAGACCCGCTGGCGTGGTGGAGAGGTGTTCGGGGCGTGGGCCTCCGGCGAGCTCGACGTACGGATCGGCGAGCGCTTCCCGCTGGCGGACGCGGCCGCCGCGCACGCCGCCCTCGAGTCCCGGTCGACGACGGGCAAGGTGCTGCTCACGTGGGCTCCTGGGGCGGGGACGGGAACGGTCCCGCCCATGCTAGGGCACGGGCCCCCGCGGATCCCGGCGCCGCACGTATCCTGGGCGGATGGAACCCCGCCGCCTGCGTCGTCTCGTGCCCCTCCTGACCGCGATCGCCCTCGGCGCCACGGCCTGCGCCGGACGGGTGGCCACGGTGGAGGCCGCGCCCCACGCCGCGGACCCGGCGTGTGCCCCGACCATGGTGGCCATGCCCGACGTCCTGGGCGACCTCGACCTGCGCCCCACCGACAGCCAGGCGACGGCCGTGTGGGGTGACCCGGCCGCCGTCGTCCTGCGCTGCGGCGCCGAGGTCCCCGGCCCCACCACGGACCGCTGCATCTCCGTGGACGGGATCGACTGGGTCATCCGGGACGAGGACGAGAACTGGCGGATCACCACCTACGGCCGTGACCCGGCCGTGGAGGTGCTGTTCGGCAAGGACCAGGCCAGCTCGGACACCGTGATGGTGGGCCTGTCCTCGGCGGTCGCGCAGATCGAGCCCAGCGGCGGCTGCGTCGGCGTGCAGGACGCCACACCCGTCGGCTGAGACCGGCGCGGACCGGCCGGCACGACCGCCGTGGCCCGGGCCGGCCGCGGGCCGCGTCAGTGCAGGCCGACGCCCCGCTCGAGGGCGAGGTCCAGTAGCTCCGAGATCAGATCGTCGTAGGACAGGCCCGTCCGCTCCCACATGGCCGGGTACATGCTGATGGGCGTGAAGCCCGGCATGGTGTTGATCTCGTTGACCACCCAGCGCCCGTCCGGGGTGAAGAAGAAGTCGCAGCGGCCCAGGCCAGATCCGTCCACGGCCTCGAAGGCGCGGATCGCCAGGGCGCGCAGCCGCTCGATCTCCTCCTCCGGCAGCTCGGCCGGGCAGGACAGCTGGGTGGTGCCGGTGTCCTGGTACTTCGACTCGAAGTCGTAGAACTGCGTCTCACCCTCGTCGTGGGCCACGACGATCTCCCCCGGCAGCGAGGCGCGCGGGGCGGCGGAGCCGTGCCCGTCGAGGACGGCGCACTCGATCTCGCGGCCGACGATGCCCGCCTCCACCACGACCTTGGGGTCGAAGCGAC
The DNA here is from genome assembly GCF_003989405.1 of Micrococcus sp. HSID17227. Taxonomy (NCBI): domain Bacteria; kingdom Bacillati; phylum Actinomycetota; class Actinomycetes; order Micrococcales; family Micrococcaceae; genus Micrococcus; species Micrococcus sp. HSID17227. The sequence goes on from NZ_RBLN01000048.1 coordinate 2,876, forward strand.
GGGCCTCCTCGACGGCGGCGCGCAGGCCCGCGGGCTCGGTGACGCGGGTGATGCCGAAGGACGAGCCGGCGCGGGCGGGCTTGACGAACAGCGGGTAGGCGAGCGCCCCAGCGCGGGCGAGAGCCGCCTCCGGATCGCGCGCCCAGTCGCGGGCGGTGATGGTCTCCCACGGGCCGACCTCGAGACCGGCGGCCTGGAAGGCGACCTTCATGAAGTGCTTGTCCATGCCGACCGCAGAGGCGAGCACACCGCAGCCCACGTAGGGCAGACCCAGCGACTCGAACATGCCCTGGAGGGTGCCGTCCTCACCCCAGGGGCCATGCAGCAGCGGGAACACGACGTCCACCGGGCCCAGCGAGGAGCCGTCGGCCGCGGTCAGCTCGACGGTGCCGTCCGGCAGGGCGCGCAGGCTCACCGGGGCCGCGGGCTCCGGCACCTCCGGCAGGGCGTCGCTGTCCAGGCGGAACGAGGCCACGTCCAGCTCGTCGTGCGACCACAGGCCGGAGCGGGCCACGCCCACCGGCACGACGTCCCAGCGCTGACGGTCGGCCGCGTGCAGCACGCCCGCCGCGGTCACGCAGCTGATGGGGTGCTCGCTCGAGCGGCCGCCGAAGAGCAGGAGCACGCGGGGACGCGCGCCGGCGGTGGCCTCCGGGGCGGGGGTGGCGGTCATGCGGTGCGTCCTTCCGACTTCAGGTCACGGGCGAGCAGCAGCTCGGCGAGGCGGTCCACGGCCACGTCCCCGGCGACCACCCGGTCCATCAGCTCGCTGATGGGCATCTCCACACCGTGGGCGCGGGCGGCGTGCACGATGGCGGAGACGGACTTGATGCCCTCGGCCGTCTGGCTCATGGCGGCCACCGCCTCCTCCGCGCTGAGTCCGGTGCCGATGTGGCGGCCGGCCGTGCGGTTGCGGGAGAGAGGCGAGGCGCACGTGGCCACGAGGTCGCCCAGGCCGGCGAGCCCGGCCATGGTGGCCGGGTCGCCGCCGAGCGCGACGGCCAGCCGGGTGGTCTCGGCCAGGCCCCGGGTGATGACGGAGGCCTTGGAGTTGTCCCCCAGTCCCTGCCCGTCGCAGATGCCCACGGCGAGCGCGATGACGTTCTTCACCACGCCGCCGATCTCCACGCCCACGACGTCCGTGTTCGTGTAGGGCCGGAAGGTCCGGCCGGCCGTGAGGGCGGCGATGCGCTCCGCCGTCGCGCGCGAGGCCGAGGCGACCACCGTGGCGGTGGGCTCGCCGCGCGCGATCTCGAGGGCGAGGTTGGGTCCGGAGACCACCGCGAACCGGTCCGGGCTGAGGCCCAGCTCCTCCGCGCAGACCTGCGACATCCGCGCGTCGGTGCCGCGCTCGAGGCCCTTGACGAGGGAGACCACGACGGCGTCCGGGGCCAGGTCGTCGCGCACGGCGTGCAGGGTCTCGCGCACGTGCTGCGCGGGCACGGCCACCACCACGACGCCGGCGCCCCGGACCGCCTCGGCGGCGTCGGTGACGGCACGCACGCAGGTGGGCAGGGTGATGCCGGGCAGGTACTCGGGGTTCTCGTGTCGCTCGGTGATGGCCTCGGCGACCTCGGCCCGCCGGGACCACATCACGATCTCGGACGCGCGGGCGGACTCGGGGCTGGTGCTCAGTCCCAGGACGCGGGCGAAGGCCGACCCCCAGCTGCCGGCCCCGAGGACGGCGACGGTGTGCGGATCGCTCATGCCCCGGTCACCCGCCGTCCGGTCGTGGGGTCCCAGCGGCCCTCCGGGGCCGGTTCTCCGCGCAGCTCGGCGACCAGGTCGGTGATCGCGGCCATCATGCGGCCGGTGCCCTCGAGCAGGGTCGCCGCCGTCACGGGGCGGTCCCGCAGGTCCGCGAGGTCGACGGGCGCGCCGACCCGGATCCGGGCGGTCTTGCGCGGGAGGACGCGGAGGGAGCGGCCGCCGTACGGCAGCAGCTCCTGGATGCCCCACTGACCGACGGGGATGAGCGGGGCGCCGGTCTGCAGGGCGAGGCGCACGGCCCCGTTGCGCCCGGCCATCGGCCAGCCGTCGGGATCGCGGGTGACGGTGCCCTCCGGGTAGACGATGATCGCCCGGCCAGTGGCGACGGCCTCGCGGGCGGCGGCGAGCGAGCGGCCGCCGTCGCGGGTGCGCTCGACCGGGATCATGCGGGTGGCCTCGAGGACCTGCTTGAGCACGGGCACCTTCCAGAGCTCGGCCTTGGCGAGGAAGGTCGGCAGCAGGCCCTGGTTGTAGGCCATGTGGGCCACGGAGAGCGGGTCCACCTCCGAGATGTGGTTGACGGCGAGGATCGCGCCGGTCTCGGGCAGGTGCTCGGTCCCCTCCCACACCTGGCGGACGAGGGCCCGCATCGCCGGTCGCACGATCGCCCCCGGGATCACGTAGGGGGCCCGCGCGGCACGCGTCGGACGACCCCCCGCAGCGGCAGGGCTCTGCGCGTCCACGCCGCTCACCGGTCGCGTTCGGTCAGCTCGACGTCGGCGCCGAGGCCCTCGAGCTTCGCCATGAAGTGCTCGTAGCCGCGGTTGATGATCTCCAAGCCCGTCGCCGTGGAGGTGCCCTCGGCGGTGAGGGCGGCGATCAGGTGGGAGAAGCCGCCGCGCAGGTCCGGGATGTCGAACTCGACGCCGTGCAGCGGCGTCGGGCCGGAGATCACGGCCGAGTGCAGGAAGTTGCGCTGGCCGAAGCGGCACGGCACGGAGCCGAGGCACTCGCGGTGCAGCTGGATGGAGGCGCCCATCCGCACGAGGGCGTCGGTGAAGCCGAAGCGGTTCTCGTACACGGTCTCGTGCACGATGGAGACCCCCTTGGCCTGGGTCAGCGCCACCACGAGGGGCTGCTGCCAGTCGGTCATGAAGCCGGGGTGCACGTCCGTCTCGAGCACGAGCGGATTGAGGTCGCCGCCGGCGTGCCAGAACCGGATGCCGTCGTCGACGACGTCGAACTCGCCGCCGATCTTGCGGTAGGTGTTCAGGAACGCCGTCAGGTCGCGCTGCTCGGCGCCGCGGACGTAGATGTCCCCGCGGGTGGCCAGGGCGGCGGAGGCCCACGAGGCGGACTCGTTGCGGTCGGACAGCGCGATGTGGTTGTAGCCGCGCATCTCGCTCACGCCCTCGATGCGGATGGTGCGGTCCGTCTGCACGGTGATGATCGCGCCCATCTTCTGCAGGACGGCGATGAGGTCGTGGATCTCCGGCTCGACGGCGGCGCCCTTGAGCTCGGTGATGCCCTCGGCCTTCACGGCGGTCAGCAGCACCTGCTCGGTGGCTCCGACGGAGGGGTATGGCAGCTCGAGCTTGGCGCCGTGCAGGCCCTTCGGGGCGGAGATGGAGATGCCGCCCGGGCGCTTGTCCACGACGGCGCCGAAGTTGCGCAGCACGGCCAGGTGGTAGTCGATCGGGCGGTCGCCGATCTTGCAGCCGCCGAGGTCGGGGATGAAGGCCTCCCCGATCGCGTGCATGAGCGGGCCGCAGAAGAGGATCGGGATGCGCGAGTCGCCGGCGTGGGCGTCGATCTCGGCGGTCAGGGCCGACTTCACCCCGGCCGGGTCCATCGTGATCCGCCCGGTCTCCTTGTCCCACTCCACGGACACGCCGTGGATCTCGAGGAGGGAGCTGACGACGTCCACGTCCTTGATCTCGGGGATGTTCCGGAGCACGGACGGCGAGTTGCCGAGCAGGGCGGCCACCATGGCCTTGGGCACCAGGTTCTTGGCGCCGCGCACGGTCACCTCACCGGTCAGCGGCTTGCCGCCATGGATGGTCAAGAGCTTCGCCATGCGCGTCCTTCCTCAGCGCGGCCGCAGGGCCACGGTCTCGGCCACTCCGCCGGAGCGGGGAGGTCTCTGAACGGGACCGCCCGCCGCGTGCGGCGGGCGGTCCCGGAATCGACTCCCAGCATAGGGCGTCGCCGGGCACGCGCGGCAATGGTGCGCTCCCGGCGCCGGCCGGTCAGCCGGCCGTGCGGGCCGGCAGGGTGGTGGGCTTGTACGCGGGGCGGTCCGCCTCATAGGCATCGATCTCGGCCTGGTGCCCCAGGGTGACGGCGATGTCGTCCAGGCCCTCGAGCAGCCGGCGACGGGTGTCGTCGTCGATCTGGAAGGGGGCGGTCACATCCCCGCACTCGATGGTGCGTGTGACGAGGTCCACGGTGACCGTGGTCCCGGGACGGTTCTCCAGCTCCTTCCAGATGCGCTCGACGTCCTCCTGCTCCACCTGAGCCGCGACGAGCCCCTGCTTGGCGGAGTTGCCGCGGAAGATGTCCGCGAAGCGCGGGGAGATCACGGCGCGGAAGCCGTAGTCCTTGAGCGCCCACACGGCGTGTTCGCGCGAGGAGCCGGTGCCGAAGTCGGAGCCCGCCACGAGCACGGTGCCCCCGCTGAACGGCTCGGTGTTCAGGATGAAGTCGGGGTCCTGGCGCCAGCCGGCGAACAGGGCGTCCTCGAAGCCCGTGCGGGAGATCCGCTTGAGGTACACGGCCGGGATGATCTGGTCCGTGTCCACGTTCGAGGCGCGCAGCGGCACGCCGACGCCGGTGTGGGTGGTGAACTTCTCCATGGCTCAGGCCTCCTGGAGGGTGAGGGCGGGCAGGTCGGACGGGCTGGCGAGGCGGCCCAGCACGGCGGTGGCCGCGGCGACCACCGGGGACACCAGGTGGGTGCGTCCGCCCTTGCCCTGCCGGCCCTCGAAGTTGCGGTTGGAGGTGGACGCGCAGCGCTCCCCCGGGGCGAGCTGGTCCGGGTTCATGCCCAGGCACATGGAGCAGCCGGCGAACCGCCACTCGGCCCCGAAGTCCTCGAACACCCTGTCCAGGCCCTCGTCCATGGCCTGCAGACGCACGCGCGCCGAGCCCGGCACGACCATGACGCGCAGCCCCTCGGCCTTGCGCCGGCCCCGGACGACCTCGGCGAACGCCCGCAGGTCCTCGATGCGGGAGTTGGTGCACGAGCCCATGAAGACGGTGTCGACCTCGACCTGCTTCATCGGCGTGCCGGGGGCCAGGTCCATGTAGGACAGCGCCTTGCGGGCCGCCTCCTGGGCCACCGGGTCGGTGAAGTCCTCGGGCGCGGGGACGGTGTCGTTCAGGCTCACGCCCTGACCCGGGTTGGTGCCCCACGTGACGAACGGCTCCAGCGTGTCCGCGTCGATGACCACCTCGGCGTCGAACTCCGCGCCCTCATCCGTGGCGAGGGTGCGCCAGTGCTCGACGGCGGCGTCCCAGTCGGCGCCCTCGGGGGCATGGGGCCGTCCCTTCAGGTAGGCGAAGGTGGTCTCGTCCGGGGCGACCATGCCGGCGCGGGCGCCGGCCTCGATGGACATGTTGCAGATGGTCATCCGGCCCTCCATGGAGAGGTTCCGGATGGCCTCACCGCGGTACTCGAGCACGAAGCCCTGGCCCCCGCCCGTGCCGATCTTCGCGATGACCGCGAGGATGATGTCCTTGGCCGTCACACCCGGGCGCAGCGTGCCGTCCACGGTGACCGCCATGGTCTTGAAGGGCTTCAGCGGCAGGGTCTGGGTCGCCAGGACGTGCTCGACCTCGGAGGTGCCGATGCCGAACGCCAGGGCGCCGAACGCACCGTGGGTGGAGGTGTGGGAGTCGCCGCAGACCACGGTGAGGCCGGGCTGGGTCAGGCCCAGCTGGGGGCCGACGACGTGAACGATGCCCTGCTCGGCGTCGCCCAACGGGTGCAGGCGGACGCCGAACTCGGCGCAGTTGGCCCGCAGGGTCTCGATCTGGGTGCGCGAGGTGGGATCCGCGATCGGCTGGTCGATGTCCAGCGTCGGGGTGTTGTGGTCCTCCGTGGCGATGGTCAGGTCGGGCCGACGCACCGGACGCCCGGCCAGACGCAGCCCCTCGAAGGCCTGCGGGCTCGTCACCTCGTGCACGAGGTGCAGGTCGATGTAGAGCAGGTCGGGGGTGCGGGAGGCGCCCTCGCCCCCGCCGCGCACCACCACGTGCTCGTCCCAGACCTTCTCGGCCAGCGTCCTGGGCCGCGTCGTCGCCGTCGTCATGTGCCGCACCTTCCTGCTCACGCACCTGTCAGTCGTCGCCCGGCGCGGGGCGCCGGTGCTCACGGACCACTGTGGGGCGCGGCGGGGCTGTTCTCGACCACGCGGCGCGATATTCCACATCGTGAGATTTCGTCTCACATGCCGGACGCGGCGGAGGCCGGCCCGGTCGCGCACGTCGCGCGCCGACATCCCCGGCCGTCCGCGCAGTGAGACGACTACGATCACCCCATGACCACCGAGCCCGTGCGCCCGCCCACCGAGGACGACCTCATCGGCCCCTCGCTCCACCGGCATCCCAGCGGTGTCGGCGTGGTGGACAAGTCGGTGGCGATCCTTGACGCGCTCGAGTCCGGCCCGGCCACGCTCGCCCAGCTCGTCATCGCCACCGGGATCGCGCGGCCCACGCTGCACCGGCTCGCGGCCGCCCTCACGCACCACCGCATGGTGGGCAAGGACCTGCAGGGCCGCTACGTGCTGGGCACCCGCCTCGCCGAGCTCGCCTCCGCCGCCGGCGAGGACCGGCTCACCACGGCCTCCGGCCCGGTGCTGCTGTGGCTGCGCGACGCCACGGGCGAGAGCGCCCAGGTGTTCCGTCGGCAGGCGGACTCCCGCGTGTGCGTGGCCAGCGCGGAGCGGCCCTGGGGCCTGCGCGACACCATCCCCGTGGGCGCTCGCATGTCCATGAAGGCCGGCTCCGCCGCGCAGGTGCTCCTGGCCTGGGAGGACCACGAGCGGCTCGTCGAGGGGCTGGCCGGCGCCGTGTTCACACCCACCGTCCTCGCGGCGGTGCGGCGGCGCGGCTGGGCCCAGTCCCTGGCCGAGCGCGAGCCCGGGGTCGCCTCGGTGTCGGCGCCGGTGCGCGGTCCCAGCGGCCGCGTCATCGCGGCGGTCTCGATCTCCGGCCCCCTCGAGCGGCTCTCCCGACAGCCGGGGCGGCTGCACGCGGACGCCGTCGTCTCCGCCGCGACGCGGCTCACCGAGCTCATCCGCGCCGGCGAGGCCTGAGGCCCGCCCGCGCCACCGACGGGACGCGCCGCCGAGACACCCCGTTCTTCCCGCGTTCACCCGCGGGGCCTAGCGTCAGCCAGGTCCCCGACCGCCGCCCCCGCACCACCGAGGAGTCCGCCGTGACCGAGACGACCGCGCCCGCCGCCCCCGCCGAGCAGGAGGCCGCGCCGCGGCTGTCCGTGATCGGCACGGGCTATCTGGGCGCCACGCACGCCGCGTGCATGGCCGAGCTGGGCTTCGAGGTCCTCGGCGTGGACGTGGACCCGGCCAAGATCGAGCGCCTGGCCCGCGGCGAGGTGCCCTTCCACGAACCCGGCCTGCCCGAGCTGCTGCGCACCCACGTCGCCTCCGGGCGGCTGCGCTTCACCACGGACGTCGCGGAGGCGGCCCGCTGGGCGGACGTCCACTTCATCGGCGTCGGCACCCCGCAGAAGGTGGGCGAGACCGCGGCGGACCTGAGCTATGTGGACGCCGCCGTCGCCTCCCTCGCTGCGGCGATCGACCGCGACGCGCTGATCGTCGGCAAGTCGACCGTGCCCGTGGGCACCGCGCGCCGCCTGGCCGAGCTCGTGCGCACCGTGCGCGCCGAGGCCGGGCTGCCGGGCGAGGTCGAGCTCGCCTGGAACCCCGAGTTCCTGCGGGAGGGCTTCGCCGTGAGGGACACGCTCACCCCGGACCGCCTCGTCATCGGCACGCACGGGCCCCGCGCCGCGGGCATCCTGCGCCGGGTCTACGCGCGGCAGCTCGCGGACGACACCCCGTGGATCAGCACGGACCTCGAGACGGCCGAGCTGGTGAAGGTGGCCGCGAACGCCTTCCTGGCCACGAAGATCTCGTTCATCAACGCGTTCTCGGAGATCACCGAGAACGTGGGCGGGGACATCGGCACCCTTGCGGACGCGATCGGCCACGACGCGCGGATCGGACGCCGGTTCCTCAACGCGGGCGTGGGGTTCGGGGGCGGCTGTCTGCCCAAGGACATCCGCGCGCTCCAGGCGCGCGTCTCCGAGCTGGGCCTGGACCGGACCATGCGGTTTCTGGCGGAGGTGGACGACATCAACCTGCGCCGCCGTGACCGCGTGGTGGACCTGGCGGTGCAGGTGCTCTCCGCGGCTCGCGACGGCCGGATCCGCCGGGCCGAGGCCTCCGGGCCCGCCCCCACCCCCGCGAGCGTGCACGGCCGCCGGTCCCTCCCGCGGGGGTCGGGGTTCGGGGGCGCCTGCCGGCCCAGGGCCTTCCGCGCGCTCCAGGCGCGCGTCTCCGAGCTGGGCCTGGACCGGACCATGCGGTTTCTGGCGGGGGTGGACGACATCAACCTGCGCCGCCGTGACCGCGTGGTGGACCTGGCGGTGCAGGTGCTCTCCGCGGCTCGCGACGGCCGGATCCGCCGGGCCGAGGCCTCCGGGCCCGCCCCCACCCCCGCGAGC
>NZ_RBLN01000503.1:0-903 GCF_003989405.1 Micrococcus sp. HSID17227
CCAGCAGGGTCATCCGCCCGGCCTCGGACTCGATCCGCCCGAGGGCGTGCCGGGTGTCGGGTCCGACCTGCTCATGGCCGCGCCGGGTCAGTTCGGCGTAGCCGCGGATGGAGGAGAGGGGGGTGCGCAGTTCATGGCTGGCGTCGGCGACGAACTGCCGTACCCGCGTCTCGCTCCGCTGCCGGGCCTGAAGGGCGCCGTGCACATGGTCGAGCATCCGGTTCAGCGCGGCACCGACCTGTCCGACCTCGGTGTGCGGATCGCACTCGGCGTCCGGGACGCGCTCGCTGAGGTTCACCTCGCCGGTGTGCAGCGGCAGTTCGGAGACGCGGGTGGCGGTCGCGGCGACCCTGCGCAGCGGGCGGGTCGCCACGCCGACGATGACGGTCCCGGCGAGACAGGCCGCGAGCAGCCCGGCCGCGGCCCGGCGGACGTGACCCGCCCGGTCGCCCGTCTCCCAGGGCTCCTCGAACCGGCGGGCGTACCGGGAGATCAGCACGAGCAGAGCGGCGAACAACGGCATCCACGCCAGCCGGGCCACGATCCAGCACGCCGAGTCCGGGCCCGTCGTCACCCCCGGCACCACGCCGGCGAAGGACGCCGGGACGGCTGCGGCCAGCATCGCCGTCTGGTGCCAGCACAGGATCGTCATCGCCGACAGGTTGATCACCACCACGGGAGCCCACAGCGCGGGGCGGCTCAGCGTCCTGCCGATCCGGCCGTGCATCAGGACCGCCGCGCCGCTCTGCGCCGAGGCCAGAGCGAGGACCAGCAGCGACGGCGGATGCGAGTTGGTCCGCGCCTCGCCCGGTACGCCGACCATCGACGCCGGGTAGAGGAAGACGAGCAGCAGCACGGCGAAGAGGGCCGTGCCACCGACGAGCAGGAGCCCGGCGCCCCGCC
>NZ_RBLN01000504.1:0-898 GCF_003989405.1 Micrococcus sp. HSID17227
TTGAAGATCACCAGATCGGCTTCTTCGGCGTGCACCAGGTCGCGCAGCTCCTCGACCTTGCCGCTGCCAATCAGGAATTTGGCGGTTGGCCGATGACGCGGCACGTTAAAAAACGCAACGGTCTCGGCGCCGGCCGAATTTGCCAACTCCTGAAACTCCTGCGGATCTTCGCGCGCCTCAGGGTCCTGTCCATCCAAGTGAACGAGGATGACTCGCTCACCACCACCGTGGCGCTCAAAGAACAAAGGAGACTCCTATCAGGCGTTACCTGGCTCAGCGTCAGCTGCATCTTCACCAACTGCGCTAGGCAGACGGATTGGACGAACTGGAACAACTGTCGAGATAGCGTGCTTGTAGACCATCTGGCTGACGGTGTTCTTCAGCAGGAACACGAACTGGTCGAACGATTCGATCGTACCTTGCAGTTTGATACCGTTCACCAGGTAGATGGAAACCCCCACTTTCTCTTTACGTAAAGTATTCAAGTAAGGGTCTTGTAGCGAATGCCCTTTTGACATGTGTCGCACTCCTATAAGGATCAATAATAAAAAAGAGGAAAATAGATAGCTTATGGACGTCACACCCACAAGGAAAGACGGCAATTGCAAGGACTCAGCTCAATATGGAGACCGTTCCCAAGTATTTCAAGGCGCGTGACAGATTGTCGCTGTCCAGGCTGTCCAACCAGTGCAAATCGCTCCAGCTGCGCAGCCAGGTGAACTGGCGTTTGGCCAATTGGCGCGTGGCGATGATGCCGCGCTCCTGCATTTCGGCCCACGTCAGCTTGCCATCCAGATGATCCCAGACTTGGCGATAGCCTACAGCACGTATGGAAGGTAGCCCGGAATGCAGGTCACCTCTTGAACGCAGTGCTACGACCTCGTCCACAAACCCCTGT
>NZ_RBLN01000505.1:0-619 GCF_003989405.1 Micrococcus sp. HSID17227
TGACGGCCCGTTCCTCGCCCGCGGCGTGGGCGTGGCCGCGGGCTTCGCCTTCGCGGTGTCCCTGGGCGAGTTCGGGGCCACGAGCTTCCTGGCGAGCCCGTCCGCGCCCACCCTGCCGGTGCTGATCGCCCGGCTGCTGGGCCGGCCGGGCGCGGACAACTACGGGATGGCGCTCGCGGCGGCCACGGTGCTGGCCGTGCTGAGCGCCGGGATCATGCTGGTGTGCGAGCGGCTGCGCCCCCGGGGCCCGGCCGGGGCGGGAGGTCTGTGATGACGCCGACGACGACGGGGGCCTCCCTCCGGCTGCGGGATGTGGCGATCCGCTATCCGGACGGCTCCACCCCCGTGCGGGGGACGGACCTGGACGTGGCCGCCGGGGAGATCGTGGCGCTCGTGGGCGCCTCCGGCTCGGGCAAGTCCACGATCCTGCGCGGGATCGCCGGGCTCGAGGACGTCGTGGCGGGCACGGTGGAGCTCGACGGGCGGGACGTGGCGGCGGTGCCGACGCACCGCCGGGGCGTGGGGATGGTGTTCCAGGACGGGCAGCTGTTCCCGCACCGGACCGTGGGCCGGAACGTGGCGTACGGCCTCGAGTCCGCCGGCTGGGACCGGGCCCGGC
>NZ_RBLN01000506.1:0-744 GCF_003989405.1 Micrococcus sp. HSID17227
TCACCAGGTCCGCGACCGGCATCCGGAACACGGCCGCGGCCTCGGCCTGGTCGACCACCGCCACGCGACTGGGGTCCCGCCACCACCCGAGCACCGGGTGCACCACGTGCCCCGAGACCACCACCGGCACCGCCGGCAGCACGCCCAGGACCTCCACGCCGGCCGGGTCCAAGCCGGTCTCCTCCTGCGCCTCGCGCAGGGCCGTGGCCACGACGTCGGCGTCCTCGGGGTCGACGCGACCGCCGGGGAACGCGATCTGCCCGGCGTGCTGGCGCAGGGTGGCGGCGCGCTGGGTCAGCAGCACGTCCACGTGCGGGTGCACGCGCTCGGCGTCGTGACGGGCGGGGACGTCGTCGAGGGCGCCGAACAGGATCAGCACGGCGGAGGGGCGCGGATCGCCGGACCGGGGCCAGTCGAAGCCCCACATCGGCACGGCCTCGGGCGGGATTGTGGTGAGCGAGGCCGGGTCGTGGTGACCGGACGCGTCCGCAGGGGCCGTGCCCCACCGGGCCACGAGGTCCGCCAGCTGGTCCCGCGCACCCGTCAGCGACGCCTCGGACGTCCCGGCGGCGTCGCGGGAGGTCGGGCGGGGGCTCGCGGGGGTCTCAGGCATGGCCCCCACGCTAGCCGCCGGTCGTAGCCTCGGGGCATGACGGCTCCCCTGACCTCGCCCCCAGCGGCCACCGCGTCCTCGGATCCGGTGGACGTCGCGGTGATCGGCGTCGGCCAGGCCGGACTGGCGGC
>NZ_RBLN01000507.1:0-766 GCF_003989405.1 Micrococcus sp. HSID17227
TTGCGTCCGACACCGCCGTGGCGGACCGTGAGACCGACGAGTCCGTCGCCGGCGTGGCCGGCGGGGCGGGGGTGACCGTGGATCAGCAGGACGCCCCGAGCACCGAGGCCACCACTGAGACCCCCCGTCGCGATGCCGCGGCTCCGGCCACCCGGGGCACTCTGCGCCCCGCCGCGGCGGCGACGAGCACGCCGGGCGCGGCGGACACCGTGGGCCTGGGCGCGGCCGGTGTGGCCGGCGGTTCCGGCGTCACCCTGGATGAGCAGACGCCCGCGGCGGACGTCCCGGCGACCCCGGCCTCCCCGTCCCCGGTCGCGGAGACCCCCGCTCCGGCGGCACCGGCTGCCGCGGCCCCGGACCAGCAGAGCCACCTCACCCCGGCTCCCGAGCACGTGCACGGGACCGTCCCCGCCGACGAGGTCGCCCCCGAGCACACCCCCACCAAGGAGTTCGCCACGGACGCGATCCCGGTCCCGCAGGGTGAGCATCTCGAGACGCACACGGTGGCGACCACCGCGCACGGATCGGTGACCGTCGTGACCGCCGAGCCGGACCAGGCCCAGCAGAACGGCGCCGACGGGGCTGAGCGCTCGGCCGCCGGGTCCCTGCGCATCGACGGCACGCCCGGGGTGCCCGGTCGCGTGGCGGAGGCGGACCGCGGGCCGGCGCGCACCGAGGACCATCGCGTGGACGCCGCGCAGCCGGCGGCGGTCGAGCCCGCAGCCGAGCGCCCGCCGCGCGAGGCTGCCCCGGCCACCCGCCGGGC
>NZ_RBLN01000508.1:0-765 GCF_003989405.1 Micrococcus sp. HSID17227
GCGGCCAGGGCGGGCGGCAGGTCGGCGGGGTGGGTACGGGGACGGCGGGGTCGTGCGGCCATGCGCGCCATTGTCCTCCACGGGCGGGCGCGCCTGCCAATGCGACGCCCGTCGGGAACACGACCGCGCTCCGGACCGTTGCACCGGGCATGACCGAGCCTCCCCCACACCCCCATGACGGCCCCACCCCCGACCCCCCTCGCCACGTCCCCCTTCCCCTCCCCACACCCCCCATGACGGCCCCACCCCCGACCCCGCGCGGGACGTCCCCGCTCCCGAGCAGACCCTGGCCGCCCCGGGCGGCGCCCGCCTGACGGACGAGGAGTGGGCCCGACGGCTCACGCCCGAGGAGTTCCAGGTGCTGCGCCGGGCCGGCACGGAACCGCCCTTCACGGGCGAGTACTGGGACTCGCACGTGAAGGGCGTGTACGCGTGCCGGGCGTGCGGATCCGAGCTGTTCCGCTCGGACGAGAAGTTCGACGCGCACTGCGGCTGGCCCTCGTTCTTCGCACCGCTCGCGGAGGACCGGGTGGAGTACCTGAAGGACACCACCCTGGGCATGGAGCGGATCGAGGTGCGGTGCGCGGCGTGCGGCTCCCACATGGGTCACGTCTTCGCGGGCGAGGGCTATGACACCCCCACGGACCTGCGCTACTGCATCAACTCGATCTCGCTGCGCCTGGCCCCCGCCGACGACGCGGCGGCCCCGGACGGGGCGCGCTGATCCGGTGCGGGAGCGCCGTGGCGTCCACGGCGCGCCCCCGC
>NZ_RBLN01000509.1:0-876 GCF_003989405.1 Micrococcus sp. HSID17227
GAGTGCCGGATGATGGTTCTGCAAGCGCTTTTCCAGGCGCGTGCCGCTCTGTTCGCTCTGGCGGTAGAGGATATCGAATAGCTGAGCGCGTTCCTGATGAGCATGCTCGGCGATTTTCTTCGCCAGTTTGAACAACCGTTCCTGCTGGGTCGCGGGCAGTTCGCCGAGCAGTGCCTCGATCAAGGCGGTGTTCAATACGATATTTTTCAGCGGCTCGGGGCCGTGGCTGTCGGTCTCGCTGATGCGGACCTGCTCGGCGTCGGGGTTGAGTTGGCTCGGGTACTGTCCGAGCACCTTGCCGTGGCTGTCGACCACTTCCAAGGCATGGCTGCGCGGCCATCCGGGCAAGGCGCTGACCAACAGCAATTGCAGCGAAGCCCGCGCACTGCGGCTGGCCGTGTAGGTGGTCATGGCGCGGATGAAGTGCAGGATCTCGCGCTCGATGCGAAAGCGCTTGCTGGTATCGCTCAGCAACGGAGGGGGAGCCAGGCCGGCACTGTGCACTTCGCGCAAGGCCCGCGACGGGGTGTCGGTGAGCTTGAGGATGGGTTGCGCGGTGGCTTGGTCGACGTTGAAGTCCTCGCTGCCTAGGCGATAGAACAGGTGGTGGTCGTCCCAGGACAGTGGGTTTTCGTTGGAAAGCCGCCACGCGCCGCGGCGATTGTGCTCCAGGCGGGGCGTGTCGACACCGACTTTTTTCGGGTGCTTGAGCCGCCATTTGAGCCGGTTGTGGTCATAGGTCACCGGGTACAACGAGCCATACAGGGGCAACAGTTGTTGCCCGTCGAGTTCGTAAAGGCCCAGGGCGTCGGGTAACAGGTTGGCGGGCAGCACCACGCTTTGCGCGTATTGGCCCAACGATTGATCGAGCAGGGT
>NZ_RBLN01000510.1:0-689 GCF_003989405.1 Micrococcus sp. HSID17227
CGCTGCGCCGCCACCCGTGCCACGGCTGCCAGGACCGCGAGGAGCACGCCCGCTGGGGCGACCGCTGGTGGGCCATGCGGCGGGAGGTCTCCGTCCTGAGGGAGCGCATCGCGGGCCGCACCAACACCATCGCCCGCACGTTCGACCGCGTGGTCGGTCTGCTGCGCGCCTACGGCTACGTGCAGGAGGACGCGCCCTCACCCCGTGCGGCGCTCACGGAGCGCGGCGGGGCCCTGCGCCGGATCTACGGCGAGCGGGACCTGTTCACCTCGCTGGTGCTGCAGGATCCGGCCATGGACGGCCTGACGCCGGAGGAGTGGGCCGCCGTCGCCGCGCTGCTCGTGTACCAGGGCAAGGGGGAGACCGAGCCCGGACTGGTCCCGATGCCGACCCCCCGGCTCGCGCGCGTCGCGGAGGCCGCCGAGCGCATCGAGGAGCGCCTGCGCACGGACGAGGCCCAGGCCCGGCTCGAGCCGACGCCCCGGACGGACCCCGGGCTGGTGGCACCCATGCACCGCTGGGTGCGGGGCGCCACCCTGCGCCGCACCCTTGACGGCGCGGACCTCGCCGCGGGCGACTTCGTCCGCTGGGCGCGGCAGGTCATCGACGTGCTGGGCCAGCTGGCCAACGTCCCCGGGGACACCCGTCGCAGCCGTGCCTGCCGCCGGGCCGCGGACCTCGTCTCCCGC
>NZ_RBLN01000511.1:0-598 GCF_003989405.1 Micrococcus sp. HSID17227
GTGGAGACCCTCGAGGAGCTCGCCGCCTTCGCCGGGCAGGGCGAGCCCGGCTGGCTCGCCGCGTGGCAGCACGCCTCGATGCGCGCCCAGGCCGCCGTGGAGGACGTGCTCGTCACCACCGACGCCGGCGACCGGCTCAGCCCGCAGACGGTGGCGCACGTGAGCGCCGCCATGGTCCGGGGCCCGCTCGTGCTGGGCTCGTCCTCGGTGATCCGGGACGTGGACCTGACCTGGCGGCCCCCCTCGGCGCCGGACGCGGAGGTGTACGCCAACCGCGGGCTCGCCGGGATCGACGGGACCGTCTCCACGGCCGCGGGCGTCGCACTGGCGCGCGGACGGCGGACCGTGGCCCTGCTCGGCGACCTCACCGCCCTGCACGAGGCGGGCGGCCTGCTCGTGGGCCCCACCGAGACCGAGCCGGACCTCGACCTCGTGGTCGTCAACGACGACGGCGGGGCGATCTTCGCGAGCCTCGAACACGGGGCCGTGGCCGAGGCGCCCGGCATGGCGGACCCCGTCGAACGGCTCTTCGGCACCCCGCACGGCGTGGACCTGGCCGCCCTGGCCGCCGCGTACGGCGTCCCGCACACGCGGGTCA
>NZ_RBLN01000512.1:0-793 GCF_003989405.1 Micrococcus sp. HSID17227
GTTAGCCGGCGGTTGGCTGGCCCGATCGCTCGTCGGTCAGGCGATCTGTTTGTTCTTCGTGAACCACCGCCAAGTGGGACCCACACCGGCGAAGACCCTCTTTCCCTACACGGCGCTCTGCCGCTCTGGCGGACCGGGCCGCGGCGAACAGCAGCGCCTCGGTGCGGGGGTCCACGGGGGCGTGCCCGGGGTCCAGCAGCAGCTCTCGCAGCGTCTCGCCCAGGTCCGAGCCGCCGGGCTCGCGCGTGAGCACCACCTCGTGGCCCGCGGCGCGCAGGGCCTCGGTCAGGGCGCGGGCCTGGGTGGACTTGCCGGATCCGTCCGGTCCCTCGACGGCGACGAACAGGCCGCGATGCTCGGTCTGGGTGCTCACGCCTCGAGCCTAGACGCCGCCCCGGACGGGGAGGGAACCCGGCCGGGCCGACCGCCTAGACTGACCGGCATGAGCGCCCCCATGCACTTCGCCCTGCTCGTCGACCACTGGCTGTTCCGCGTCCTGGCGATCGCCGCGCTCGGGCTCGAGGTCTGGGCGCTGGTGGACGTCGTCCGGCGCCGCCCCGACGACTTCGCCCGCATCGGGGGCCGGGACAGGAGCTTCTGGCTGATCCTCACCGGCGTCGCCGCCGTCGTCGGGCTCCTCGGCGTGCTCGCCGGCGGCGGGATGGGCATGTTCGGCCTCGTGGCCGCGTGCGTGGCGTGCGTCTACCTCGCCGGCCCCCGCCAGGACATGGGCCCGGCCCTGCGCCGCTGAGGGTCCCGCGCCGTCGGCGCCGCCCTCATGACGACGGCGCCA
>NZ_RBLN01000049.1:0-11232 GCF_003989405.1 Micrococcus sp. HSID17227
GGGTGGACAGGTCGCACGCGGGCAGGCAGCCGGCCACGGTGCCGGGCGTGCCGGTGGCCGAGGCGCGGTCCCAGCCGGTCCAGGTGCCGGCGAGGGCCTCGACGTCCGCGTCGGAGAGGTGGTTGACGTGGTCCACGGAGGCGGCGCCGAACTCCACGGCCACGCCCACGCCCGGGCCCTGCTCGATCTGGTTGCCGTGCAGGCGCACGCCCAGTCCCGCCGCCACGCCCGCGGCGAGCACGCGGCGAGTCTGCTCGGCGTCGAAGGCGCCGGCGTCGCAGAACACGTCCACCCAGCCCGCGTGCTCCCGCACGGCCTCGAGCATCGGTCCGACGACGTCGTCGAGGTAGTCCTCCGCGTCCCGGCCCGGGGGCACGAGGTGGGCGCCGAGGAAGGTCACCTCGTCCACGAGGCCCTCCTCGCGCAGCCCGGCCAGCAGGCGCGCGTGGCGCGCCTCCTCCGCCACGGTGAGCCCGTAGCCGGTCTTGGTCTCGAGGTAGGTGGTGCCGCCGGCCACCGCGTCGGCCACCCGGCCGCGGACCAGCTCGGCCAGGCGGTCGTCCGAGGCGGCACGGGTGGCGGAGGTGGTCACGCCGATGCCGCCGGCCGCGTAGGACTCGCCCGCCATGCGGGCCTCGAACTCCGCGGAGCGGTCCCCGTCGAACACGAGATGCGTGTGGGAGTCCACCCAGCCGGGCAGCACGGCGCGGCCCTCGACGGACACCCGGTCGTCCGCCTCCGGGGCGTCCGCGGCGGCGCCGATCCAGGCGATGCGCTCGTCCTCGACGACGACGGCCGCGTCCTGGAGCACCCGCCCCTCGGGGTCGACGGTGGTCAGCTCGGCGATGTCGGTGATGAGCGTGGAGCGCATGGGGGCCTCTCTGCGGGACGGACGGGGGTGGGGCGGTGGGGTGGGCCTCAGGTGAGCGCGGCCACCAGGTGGGCCAGCGGCGTGGCCAGCACGATGGTGAGCGCCACGCGCTCGACCCAGATCACCAGGAGGTGCCACATCTTCACGGGGATGTCCGTGGCCAGGATGGCAGGAACCACCGCGGAGAAGAAGATGATCGCGGAGACGCAGACGACGCCGATCACGAACCGGGCGACGAGGTCCTCGTGACCGGCCGCCATCGTGGCCGGGATGAACATCTCGGCGATCGAGGTGGCGGAGGCCGAGGCCAGCAGGCCGGGGTCGGAGTAGCCGAGCGCCCAGAACAGCGGGTAGAAGATCACGCCGATCCACTCGAACACGGGCGTGTAGGTGGCCAGGACCAGGGCGATCAGGCCCACGGACATGATGGAGGGCAGGATCTGGAGCACCATCACGAGGCCGTCCCGGAAGTTGACCCAGATGTTCTTCGGCAGGGACGGGGCCTCGGCGAGGGTCTGCTCGGCGGCGCGCAGGGCCACGCGGAAGCGGTCCCGGGTGACGGCCTGCTCGGGCGAGTGGGTGACGCCCGGGTAGCACTCGTCCGGGATGCGGCTCAGCGGCGGGATGCGCACCGTGATGGCGGTGACCGCGAACGTCACCGCGAGGGTGCCGAAGAAGTACCAGAGCCAGATGTCCATCAGGCCCAGCGTCTTGGCCACGATCACCATGAAGGTCGCGGACACCGTGGAGAAGCCGACGGCGATGATCGCCGCCTCGCGGGCCGTGTAGCGGCCGCCGGTGTACATGCGGTTCGTCAGCAGCAGGCCCAGGGCGTAGGAGCCCACGAAGGAGGCGACGGCGTCGACGGCGGCGCGGCCGGGCACGCGCCAGATCGGCCGCATGGCCGGGCGCAGGTAGACGCCCACGAACTCCATGAGGCCGTAGCCGATCACGAGGGCCAGGAAGACGCCGCCGATGGGGACGATCAGGCCCACGGGCACCACGAGCTTGTCCATCAGGAACGGGCCGATGCTCTCGTCCAGGATCCAGCTCGGGCCCACGCCGAACACGACCATCGCCGAGGCGACCAGGCCGAGCACGGCGAGGAAGGCGAAGACCGTCCGGGTGGTGCTGGTGCGCCAGCGGCCCGAGGCGAACGGGTACACGGCGCCGGCGGCGATGATGGCCATGCCCACCCAGCGGTCGGCCGGGCCGAGCAGCCCGCGCACCCAGGTCACCAGGTGGTCCAGCGGGATGGAGCTCGCCCCGTTGATCGTGACGGGCACGAAGAACATGACGATGCCGATCGCCGAGTAGACGATCATGCGCCAGCGCGCCGGCGGGCGGGGCGCGTCGGCCTCGATCGCGGCCATCGCGGTGGTGTCGGTGTGCAGCTCGTGGTCTGCGGGGCGGGACGAGTCCATCGTGGTGTCCTTTCGATCGCGAGCCGGACGGGCGTCCGCCCGTCCGGCTCGCGGCGGTGAAGCCGTCGGACGGCGACGGCGCGGCGGCACCGTCGCCGTCCGACGACGTGACCGGGGTCAGTCCCGGATCGTGGCCTCCATGGGCACACGGACGCCGCGCTCGGCGGCGACCTCGACGGCGCGGGAGTAGCCGGCGTCGACGTGGCGGATGACGCCCATGCCGGGGTCGTTGGTGAGCAGCGCCTCGAGCTTGGCCGCGGCCAGCTCGGTGCCGTCGGCAACGCCCACCTGGCCGGCGTGGATGGACCGGCCGATGCCGACGCCGCCGCCGTGGTGGATCGACACCCAGGTGGCGCCGGAGGAGGTGGCGGTCAGGGCGTTCAGCAGCGGCCAGTCGGCGATCGCGTCGGAGCCGTCCAGCATGGACTCGGTCTCGCGGTACGGGGAGGCCACGGAGCCGGAGTCGAGGTGGTCGCGGCCGATCACGATCGGCGCCTTGACCTTGCCCTCGGCCACGAGCTGGTTGAAGAGCAGGCCGGCCTTGTGGCGCTCGCCGTAGCCCAGCCAGCAGATGCGGGCCGGCAGGCCCTCGAACTCCACGAACTCGGCGGCGCCGTCGAGCCAGCGGTGCAGGTGCTCGTTCTCGGGGAACAGCTCCTTCAGGGCCTCGTCGGTCACGCGGATGTCCTCCGGGTCGCCGGAGAGCGCGGCCCAGCGGAACGGGCCGAGGCCCTCGCAGAACAGCGGGCGGATGTAGGCCGGGACGAAGCCCGGGAACTCGAACGCGCGGGAGTAGCCGGCCTTGCGGGCCTCGTCGCGGATGGAGTTGCCGTAGTCGAACACCTCGGCGCCGATGTCCTGGAAGCCGACCATGGCCTCGACCTGGCGGGCCATGGACTCCTGGGCCTTCTTGGTGAAGGTGTCCGGGTCGGCCTCGGCCTCGGCGTGCCAGTCCTTCTCGTCGATCTCGATCGGCAGGTAGGACAGCGGGTCGTGCGCGGAGGTCTGGTCGGTGACGATGTCGATCTCGACGGTGCCGGCCTTCTGGCGCTCGAGCAGCTCGGGGAACACCTCGGCGGCGTTGCCCACGAGGCCCACGGAGACGGCCTCGCCGTCGCGCTTGGCCTGCATGACGCGCTCGACGGCCTTGTCGATGTCCGTCTCCACCTCGTCCAGGTAGCGCTTGCCCATGCGACGGCGCAGGCGGTCCTCCGAGACGTCCACGATCAGGCAGACGCCGCCGTTGAGGGTGACGGCCAGGGGCTGGGCGCCGCCCATGCCGCCGCAGCCGCCGGTGAGGGTGAGGGTGCCCTGGAGGGAGCCGTCGTAGCGCTTGCGGCCGATCGCGGCGAAGGTCTCGTAGGTGCCCTGCAGGATGCCCTGGGTGGCGATGTAGATCCACGAGCCGGCGGTCATCTGGCCGTACATCATCAGGCCCTCGGCCTCGAGCTTGCGGAACTCCGGCCACGTGGCCCAGTCGCCCACGAGGTTGGAGTTGGCGATCAGCACGCGCGGGGCCCACACGTTGGTCTTGACGACGCCGACCGGCTTGCCGGACTGCACCAGGAGGGTCTCGTCCTCCTCGAGGTCCTTGAGTGTGGCGACGATGGCGTCGTAGGCCTCCCAGGAGCGGGCCGCGCGGCCGGTGCCGCCGTAGACGACGAGGTCCTCGGGACGCTCGGCGACCTCGGGGTCCAGGTTGTTCATGAGCATCCGCAGCGGGGCCTCGGTCTGCCAGGACTTGGCGGACAGCTCGGTGCCGCGCGGGGCGCGGATGGTGCGGGACGGGTCGTGCTGGGTGAAGCCCACGGCCATGGCAGTTCCTCTCGACGGGGTGCGTGCGCCGCCGGGACGAGTGGCCCCTGTGATTTCACGGCTCGGCATGCACTTTCCGAACATTGAAACAGTGACTCGGCTCACGCGCAAGCCCGATCCGTGTGTCCCGCACCCGTTACGCTCCCTGTCATGACCACCACCCCCACCGCCTCGACGCGCACCGTGGACCGGGCCCTGGACCTGCTCGCCGCCGTCACCGAGCAGCCCCGGCTGAGCCTGACCGAGGCCGCCCGTGCCACGGAGCTGCCGGCGTCCACGGCGCTGCGCCTGCTGCGCAGCCTCGAGGGATCCGGCTTCGTGGCCCGCGACGACGACGGCGCCTACCGCCCCGGCGTGCGCCTCATCCAGCTCGGGGCGCGGGCCTTCTCCCGGGACTCGCTCGTGCAGCTGGCCCGCGGGCCGATGGACCACGTCGTGGCCGCCACGGGCGAATCCGTCTACCTCTCGGTGACGACCCCTCCGGACTCCGCCGTCTACCTGGCGATCGTGGAGGGCACGCATTCGGTCCGCCACACGAACTGGGTCGGACGCACCGTCCCCCTGGCGGGCACGGCCGTGGGCGACGCCCTGCGCGGCAGCGTGGCCGCGGGGGACTACACGCTGCGCACCCGTTCCGTCGAGAAGGACGTCACCTCGCTGTCCGCCCCCATCAGCGTGGCGGGCACGGTGGTCGGTGCACTCAGCACGCTCGTGCCGGCCTACCGCTGCACGGACGAGCTGGCGGACCGGTGCGGGGCGGCCCTCGTCGCCGCCACCCACGAGCTGGCGCACCTGCTCGGGGCGGCCGACACTCCCAGGAAACGCCCAGCCGACTCCCCTGGAAAGCCCAAGGCGAGTTCGTAGGCTGAAGCCACCTCATCGAAGGTGCGAGTGATGACGGAGAAGGCCCCGGGCCCGGCGAGAGCCGGAACCGGGGCCTTTCTCTGCGGCCGGCGCCCGAGGCGCCGGTTGCGGGGATCAGCGGCGGGAGGAGACGACGCCCGCCCAGAGGCCGCCGAGCAGGCCCGCCACCGGCAGCATCCAGAACAGGTGCAGGCCCGCCCCGTAGAGGGCGGTGTTGGAGAACACCGCGAACAGGCCCACGGCACCGAGGAAGCCGCCGACCACGCCACCGACCACGTAGCGCACGACGGAGCGGGCAGCCCCGCCCATCAGCAGCACGACCAGGTAGCCGGCCGCGCCCGCCAGGGCGCCGCCCACCAGGCCGAACATGAACGACTGCACCAGCACGACCCAGCCGTGGCCGGTCTCGCCCAGCGCCACGGAGCCGTTCGGATCACCCAGGTCGCCGGTGAGCACGCGCACGACGTTGCCGATGATCACGACGAGCACCGAGACGAGGATGACGCGGTTGGTGAAGCCCCAGCCCTCCACCGGGCCCAGCGGCTCGAGCACCTCCTCCTCCACCACGGCGTGGCGCACGGGGCGGGCCGGGGCGGTGTGGGCGTTCGCGGCGTGGGGCTGGACGGCGTGGCTGCCGTCGGCGTTGATGGTCATCTCTGATCTCCCGTCCCGCCCCGGGCGGGGCGCGTTCCGAGCGCCGGGGCGCCCGTCTGGTTGCACGTCTGACGTGATTTTAGGCTTTTCCCAGCCCGAGGGGGTAATGGTGACCCGTCCGCCGGGCGGGGGGCGGCTCAGAGGACGTCGGTGCGGCGGTTGGCGAGCGAGGGGAGGAACTCCCGGACCTCGTCGATCCGCTCGCGGGTGACCTCCGCGGTCACCACGGCCTCCCGCTCGTCGGCGAGCTCGGCGACGGGCAGCGCCAGCGGGTCCACGATCATCGAGTGGCCCACGGTGCCGTCCGAGCACGTGTCGGCCGCGGCCACCCACACCGTGTTCTCCACCGCGCGGGCCTTGAGCAGGGTGCGCCAGTGGTCCACCTTGTGCTCGCCGGAGAACCACGCCGCGGGGATCACGAGCACGTCCGCGCCCTCCACCGCCAGACGCCGGGACAGCTCGGGGAAGCGCAGGTCGTAGCAGGTGAGCAGGCCCAGGCGGAGCCCGCCGAGCTCGATCGCCGCGACGCCGCCGTCGCCGGGGGTGATCCGGTCCGACTCGCGGTGCGCGAACGCGTCGTAGAGGTGGAGCTTGCGGTACGCGCCCAGCCGGGCGCCGTCCGCGCCCACCGCCAGCAGCGTGTTGTAGGGACGCCGGTCCGGTCCCGGCTCGTAGCCGCCCGCGACGACGGCGATCCCGTGCTCACGCGCCAGCGCCGCCAGGCCCGCGGCGAACGGCTCCCAGGCCGCGGCGACGGCGTCGGGGAACTCCTCCCCCACCTCGCGGGCCCCGAGCATGGCCTCCTCGGGCAGCACCAGGAGGTCCGCCCCCTCGCCCGCGGCGCGGGCGGCGAGGCGGGCCATCACGGCCAGGTTCTCCTCGACGTCGCCCACGGGCCCGAACTGTCCGACGCTGATCCTCATGCCCCCAGGGTAGCCAGGCCCCTGCCGGTGGCCGTCAGCCCTGGTCAGCGCTGGGGCCAGCCGCCACGCTGGGGACCGGGCACGACGTCGGCCCGCATCGGCCGCCGTCGTCCTCCGCCCCCGATCCGCGCGGCACCGCGCGGCACGTCGACACCACAGGAGCAGACGCGATGACCACCCAGCAGCCCGACATCCCCGGCACGCCGGGGCCGATCACCCCCGACCTCGAGGAGCACACCGCCCTCACCCACCCGGACCAGCCCGTGGCCGTCCCGGCCCCGGACCAGCGCGGTCCGGCACAGGTCTCCCCCACCGGCCAGGACACCGGCGCCGACCCCGCGACCGCCGCGCAGGGCTGCCCGTACCTGACCACCGCGCACGGTGTGCGCCTGCAGGACTCGGACCACTCGCTCAAGGCCGGCCGCCGCGGCCCCACCCTGCTGCAGGACCACCACCTGCGGGAGAAGCTCAGCCACTTCGACCACGAGCGCATCCCCGAGCGCGTGGTCCACGCCCGCGGCGCCGGCGCCCACGGCGTGTTCCGCGGCTACGGCACCGCCGCGAAGATCAGCCGGGCCGGACTCTTCGCCAAGGACAAGGAGACGGAGGTGTTCGTCCGCTTCTCCACCGTGGCCGGCTCCCGCGGCTCCATGGACCTGGCCCGCGACACCCGCGGCTTCGCCACCAAGTTCTACACGGACGAGGGAACGTGGGACCTGGTGGGCAACAACATCCCCGTGTTCTTCGTGCAGGACGCCATCAAGTTCCCGGACGTGGTGCACTCGGTGAAGCCGCACCCGGACCGCGAGATCCCGCAGGCGCAGTCCGCGCACGACACGTTCTGGGACTTCGTGTCCCTGCACACCGAGGCCCAGCACCACACCCTGTGGAACATGTCCGACCGCGGCATCCCGCGCTCCTACCGCATGATGGAGGGCTTCGGCGTCCACACCTACCGCCTGATCGCGGCGGACGGC
Organism: Micrococcus sp. HSID17227; assembly: GCF_003989405.1. NCBI lineage: Bacteria > Bacillati > Actinomycetota > Actinomycetes > Micrococcales > Micrococcaceae > Micrococcus > Micrococcus sp. HSID17227. Next base: position 7,529 of record NZ_RBLN01000049.1, read on the forward strand.
TCCACCGTGCTGGTCAAGTTCCACTGGAAGCCGATGCTCGGCGTGCACTCCGTGACCTGGGAGGAGGCGCTGCTCACCAACGGCATGGACCCGGACTTCCACCGGCGTGACCTCGCCGACGCGATCGAGGCCGGCGCCTTCCCCGAGTGGGAGCTCGGCGTGCAGGTGTTCGAGGACAACGAGGAGCAGATGTTCGAGGGCATCGACCTGCTCGACCCCACGAAGCTGGTCCCGGAGGAGCTCGCCCCCGTGCAGCCCCTCGGCCGCATGACGCTGAACGCCAACCCGTCCAACTACTTCGCGGAGACGGAGCAGGTGGCCTTCAACCCGGCCAACCTCGTGCCCGGCATCGACGTCACCAACGACCCGCTCCTGCAGGGCCGCCTCTTCTCCTACCTGGACACGCAGCTCACCCGCCTCGGCGGGCCGAACTGGAACCAGCTGCCGATCAACCGCCCGCACGCCCCGGTCAACGACATGCTGCGTGACGGCTTCCACCAGAGCGCCGTGCATCGCGGCGTGGCGCCGTACCGGCCCAACTCGCTCGACGGCGGCCTGCCGTACGAGACCCCCGCGGACGACCACGCGTTCATCGAGCACCCGGAGCCGCTGCCGGCCTCGGTGAAGGAGCGCGCGCACGCCGCGTCCTTCGACGACCACTTCTCGCAGGCGCGCCTGTTCTTCCTCTCCCTCTCCGAGGTGGAGCGCGAGCACGTGGCGCAGGCGTACACGTTCGAGCTGGGCAAGTGCTACGAGCAGACCATCCGAGAGCGCCAGCTGGCCCACCTCGCCGCGATCGACACGCGACTGGCCCAGCAGGTCGCGGACGGCCTGGGCATCCCCGTCCCCGCGCCGACCGAGACCCCGGCCGACGTGCAGCCCTCCCCCGTGCTGTCCCAGATCGGCGGGGCGTGGCCGCTCGACGGCCGTCAGGTCGGCGTCGTGGTGGGCGAGTCCGTGGACGAGAAGGAGCTGGACGCCCTCGTGCAGGGCATCCACGGTGCGGGCATGGTCCCGCTGGTCATCGCACCGAAGGGCGGCCCCGTGGCCGGGGAGATCGTGGCCCAGCGGACCTACCTGACCGCCGCGTCCATCGAGCTGGATGCCGTGGTCGTGGCCTCGCCGGCGGCCCCCGCCGCTGACGCCGTCCCCGGCCTGGATGAGAAGGCCGGCGCCGCCGCCTCCGAGGCGGTGGACCCGCGCGTCGTCAAGGTGCTGCAGGAGATGTGGCGCCACTCCAAGGCGATCCTCGCCCTCGAGCCGGCGGAGGCCGTCCTCGCGGCCGCCCAGGTGTCCGGCAAGGGCGTCGAGTCCGCGGCGGACGGCGCCTCCGCCGTCAGCCGGCTGACGGAGCTGCTGCCCGCGCACCGCGTGTGGGACCGTTTCCCGACGACGGGCCGCCTGGCCGACTGACCCGGCGGACCCCCGGGCGCTTTCGAACGTGAGATAGGGCCTATCTCACGTTCGAAAGCGCCCATTCGCCCTCTTTCACGTTCGAAAACGCGGGCCGGGGTGGGCCGGGGGCGGGGCACCGGGCCGGGTCAGTCCTGGATGAGGTCCCGGACCTGGACCACCTGGTCGCGGCCCGGGCCCACGCCGATCGCGGAGATCCGGCACCCGGAGAGCTTCTCGAGGGCCTCCACGTAGCGCTGGGCGTTCAGCGGCAGATCCGTGAACGCGCGGGCGCCGGAGATGTCCTCGGTCCACCCGTCGAAGAGCTCGTAGACCGGCTTCGCGTGATGGAACTCGGTCTGGGTCATGGGCATGCGGTCGTGGTGCACGCCGTCCACCTCGTAGGCCACGCACACCGGGATCTTCTCGATGCCGGTGAGCACGTCCAGCTTGGTGAGGAAGTAGTCCGTGAAGCCGTTGATCCGCGCGGCGTAGTGGGCCATGACGGCGTCGTACCAGCCGGTGCGCCGCGGGCGGCCGGTGTTCACGCCGAACTCGCCGCCGGTGGTGCGCAGCTGCTCGCCCATCTCGTCGAAGAGCTCCGTGGGGAACGGGCCGGCGCCGACGCGCGTCGTGTAGGCCTTCACGATGCCGATGGTCCGGGAGAAGCGGGTGGGGCCGATGCCCGCGCCCACGGCCGCACCGCCGGCGGTCGGGTTGGACGAGGTCACGAACGGGTAGGTGCCGTGGTCCACGTCCAGGTAGGTGGCCTGGCCGCCCTCCATGAGCACCACCTTGCCCTCGTCCAGGGCGTCGTTGAGCAGGTTCACGGAGTCCACGACCATGGGGCGCAGGCGGTCCGCGTAGCCCAGGAAGTACTCGGCGATCTCGTCCACGGTGACGGCGCGGCGGTTGTAGAGCTTCACCAGCAGCTCGTTCTTCTGCCGCAGGGCGCCCTCGATCTTCTGCCGCAGGATCGACTCGTCGAAGATGTCCTGCACGCGGATGCCCAGGCGGGCCACCTTGTCCATGTAGGTGGGGCCGATGCCGCGGCCGGTGGTGCCGATCGCGCGCTGGCCCAGGAACCGCTCGGTCACCTTGTCCATGGTCTGGTGGTACGGCGCCACGAGGTGGGCGTTGGCGGAGATCTTCAGGTGCTCGCACGAGTGGCCGCGGGACTCGAGCCCGTCGATCTCCTCGAACAGCGCCTCCAGGTTCACCACCACGCCGTTGCCGATCACGGGCGTCGCGTTGGGCGAGAGGATGCCGGCGGGCAGCAGCTTGAGCTCGAACTTCTCCCCGTTGACGACGACGGTGTGCCCGGCGTTGTTGCCGCCGTTCGGCTTGACGACGTAGTCCACTCGCCCGCCCAGCAGGTCGGTGGCCTTGCCCTTGCCCTCGTCGCCCCACTGGGCTCCGACGATCGCGATCGCTGGCATCTGCATCTCTCCTCAGGGCCGCGGGTCGCCCCGGACCGGCCCGTACATGGAAAACGCCCCCTTACGGTGCACGCGGAGGCCGTACCCCCGAATCCTACCAGCGTGACGGATGCCACCCTCTGGCTACGCTGATTCCATGAGCACCGCAGCGCCCCACGCCCAGCACTCGGAGTTCGCCTCCCCGGCCCCCGCCCGCAAGGGTCCGAGCGTGGGCACGTGGCGCCCCTGGGCCGTGCTGCCGTGGGCGCTGGTCCTCCTCGCCCTGCCCCTGATCGCGCTCGCCCTGCGCTCCAACTTCGGCGCGAACGGCTGGATGACGGTCATCTACATGGTCTTCGGGGCCCTGCCCCACGAGCTCTTCCTCATGGTCATGGTGGGGAGCCTGTTCCTCCTGCCCCGCGTGAACCCGCAGGACGAGCAGCGGGGCGGCATCCGGCTGGGGCGCTTGCTGCACACGCTGCTGGGCGTGTCCTGGGGGTCCTTCGCGCTGGCCGCGATCATCTTCCCCGACGGCGGCGACCACCCGGACTCCGGCGCCACGACCCCGGTGCTCATGGACCTGCTCGGCACGAGCACCGCGATGGACGTCGGCCTCGTGGGCGGCCTCGCCCTCGTGGCCGTCAGTGCGCTCACCGGTCTCGCGGTGATCGTGGTGTGCGTGGTGCGGCGGATCCGCGCCGTTCGCTGAGCACGCTCCCGACGACGGCGGTCAGCGCGCCGACATGACGCGCGGCGGGGTGCCCCGCGGCACCGTCTCCAGCACCGCCCCGTGGGCGCCGGCCAGGCGGGCCAGGAACACGAGGTTGGCCCGCTCGACGGGGTCTGGGTCCGCGGCCACGCCGCTGACGAGGATCCGCTCCGGCGCCACGCCAC
>NZ_RBLN01000513.1:0-732 GCF_003989405.1 Micrococcus sp. HSID17227
TCCAGTCCGGGCTGGCCTCGGGGCTGCACCACGTGGACGTCATCGCCGACGCCCCGCTGATCGCCGTGGCCGCCGACGCCGTCGCGCAGGTCATGGCGGCCGGCCCGGGGCTCTCCGCCCACCCGGCGCTCGCCGCCGAGGTGGCCCGCTGGGAGGCCGAGCACCTCACCGCCGCCGACTACCTCGAGAAGGGCTGAGCCATGTCCCGCATCATCGCCGGCGCGGCCGCCGGGCGGCCCCTGACCGCCGTCCCCGGCACCGGCACGCGCCCCACCACGGACCGCATCAAGGAGGCCCTGTTCTCCTGGCTCGAGGCCCGCGACTGGCTGGACGGGACGGCCGTGCTCGACCTCTACGCCGGCTCCGGCGCCCTGGGGTGCGAGGCCGCCAGCCGCGGAGCGGCATCGGTGCTGCTGGTCGAGCGGGACCGGAAGGCCGTGACCGCGTGCCGCGCGAACGCCGCGCTGGTCAACCGGGCGCGCGGGGCCGACGTCGTGCGCGTGCGCGCCGGGAGCGTGGAGCAGGCGCTCGCGGCAGAGGCCGCGCCCGTGGACCTGATCCTGGCCGACGCGCCGTACCCGGTGGCCGGCCCGCCGCTCGAGGCCGTGCTGGAGGCGGCGGCCGGGGCGCTTGCCCCGGGCGGGCTGCTCGCGCTCGAGAGGGCGGCCCGGGCCGCGGCGCTCCGCCGGCCGCGAGAGCTCGGAAGACGACAGCTCTCCACTCCCGACACAT
>NZ_RBLN01000514.1:0-597 GCF_003989405.1 Micrococcus sp. HSID17227
TGGTGCTCGAACAGGAGGCGTGGGCCGGGCTGGGCCGCACGGCGGCCGGGCGCAGCGTCACCTCCCTGGCCGTGCCCGCCGACGTGCTGGGCACGTGGTTCGGGCCCGTCCTGGCCGAGGCCGCCGACTGGGACGACACGGTCCTGGACCTGCACGTCGAGGACCAGGACCACAGCGCCCGGCTGCTGCGCCGGGGCGAGGTGCTGGCCGCCGTCACCACGGAGCCGCAGCCGGTGCAGGGGTGTGCGGCGGAGCCGCTGGGGAGCATGCGCTACGTCCCGCTCGCCTCGCCCGCCCTGCTCGCCCGGCACGCGGCGGGCGACGTCGTCGACCTCGGCGCGATGCCCATGATGCGCTACAACGCGAAGGACGACCTGCAGCGCCTCGCGCTGAGCGGCGCCGGGCTGGACGTCGCCCCGCCCACGCACCTGGCGCCGTCGTTCGACGGGTTCCACCGGCCCGTCCGGGCCGGCCTGGGGTGGGGGATGCTCGTGGACGCCCAGGCCGTCGAGGACGTGCGCGCCGGCCGGCTGGTCCGCGTGCCCGGGCTCGACGACGTCCTCGTGCCCCTGTACTGGCAGGCGGCCACACTGCCCG
>NZ_RBLN01000515.1:0-729 GCF_003989405.1 Micrococcus sp. HSID17227
GTCGCGGGTGTGCGTCCTGGCCCGGCCGTCGAGGTCCGGTTCCACCGTGTTCCGGGCCGCCGCGTCCGCCCCGCAGCCGGGACCCTGCGCCGGCGGGACGCAGACGGCAGGCGGGGGCACCGGCGGTGGCCCGGGCCCCGCGCGGCGGGAGGCGCTGCGCGCCGCGTTCCGTCAGTCTGCGGAGGGCACGGTCGGCGCTGCGCCGGAACTCATCCCGGGGCTGGTGCTGGGCGACCGCTCCGCCCAGGGGGCCGCCCTCGACGACGCCATGAAGGCCTCGGGCCTGTCGCACCTGTCTGCCGTGTCCGGGGCCAACGTGGCCATGATCCTCGGCGCGGTCGCGATCACCCTGCGCAGCGCGCGGGTGCACCGGGCGGTGGTCCTCAGCGCCGGGCTGGCGGTCCTCGGGGTGTTCGTGGTCGTCGTGGGGCCGGAGCCGTCCGTGCTCCGGGCGGCCGTGATGGGCGCCCTCGGAGCGCTCGCGGTGTTCTTCGGCCGCGCGCGGCAGGCGTTCGGACTCCTGACGGTGGGCGGCACGGCCCTGCTCGTCGCGGTGCCGGCCCTCGCCGTGGAACCGGCCTTCCACCTCTCCCTGGCCGCGACCGCGGGCATCGTCCTGGCCGGCGCGCCCCTCGACCGTGCGCTGCACGCCGGGCTCGGCCGGATGCTGCCCGACGTCGTAGCGCGGTGGCTCTCGGCGTCGCTCGCGGTGACCGTGGCCGCCCACCT
>NZ_RBLN01000516.1:0-842 GCF_003989405.1 Micrococcus sp. HSID17227
TGTCGAAAAACACGTTCGGGTTGCACGAGTGCATCAATAAACCGGCGAACCAGCGGTCGTACAAGTGGATGCGTGACGACAACTGCAAGGTATGCAGGCGTCGCTCGCTGACCGCGTAGCCGGAGACTTTGGCGATGCGCACGCGGGCGTCGAAGGCCACGCGGGCCTTGACCCCGGCGCCGACACCCTCAATGTCGTGCAAAATCTTGAATTGCTTGTCCGAAGGGTAACCCTGTTCAACAAGCAGTGTCTTGAATGGGTACAGGCAGTCATTTACAGACGCTTTGGCCTTATCCATGGCATGAGTTTTCATGACTCTCCTGGGTTAGGCTGCATCGACTTGCTGATGTTGTCTGATTACCAGTCTCGCAGCTGATGGGGGCTGCTCAAGAATCGTCGAAGTTGGATCCGGTTTCTACTGTCAAATCTGACAGTAGAAACCGGGTTTTTTGCCTGATTTACAACGCTGGGGCTGCGAGGGTGGGGATTGGAGCGGCGGTTTTCAGTTGTGTGAGCTGGGCCTTGATGACCGGCGTGGCGCATTTGGCATTGGCTTGCTCCGGTGTCAGGTTGCGCACCGAGGTGTAGAACAGCTCACAGGTCTGTTCCTTGCGCGTGACTTGCCAGGTGTTCATGCACGCTTTAAGCAACACATTGGGATCGCCGGCCGGTTTCTGCCCCATCCCCGCTTGCCAGCCGGCGGCGCTCAAATCCTGCCCCATGACTTTCAAGCCCGCTTCATCGGCTGTTTGCTCGTTACCGTCATAGGTGGCCGGGTCATCAGCATACCAGATGTAACTGGGATGGTTGGAGCACAGCAGCGCCACTGTTTTGCTGGCGGG
>NZ_RBLN01000517.1:0-670 GCF_003989405.1 Micrococcus sp. HSID17227
TCGCGGCGCGACGCGGCACGGCGTTCCACGCGTGGCTCGAGGAGCGCTTCGGGGCCACCGGCATGCTGGACATCGACTCGGCCGAGGACGCCGCGGACCTGTGGGTCGACGAGGCCCTCGACCTCGGCCCGATGCAGGAGTGGTTCCGCTCCTCGCGCTGGGCGGAGCGCACCCCGGCCTTCGTCGAGGCCCCGGTCGAGACGACGGTCGGCGGGATCACGCTGCGGGGCCGGGTCGACGCGATCTACCGCTCCGGCGGGGACCCCCGCCTGCCCTTCGACCCCGAGGCCGACTGGGAGCTCGTCGACTGGAAGACCGGCGCCGTGCCGCGGGGCCGCGACCTCGAGCTCAAGTCGCTGCAGCTGGCCGTCTACCGGCTCGCCTGGTCACGGCTGCACGGGATCCCGCTGGAACGGATCGGGGCCAGCTTCGTGTACGTGGCCCACGGGCAGGAGCGCTCCTTCCCGGACCTGCCGGGGGAGGAGGAGCTCGAGCGTCACATCACGGACGCCCTGGCCCGCCGTTGATCGGCCGCACCACCTCGACGGCGGGCAGCGACCCCGTCTCCGGGTCCGCGCTCCTCACGGCCGCGGCCTCCCGGGCGTCCTCCGCCGCATCCCGGGCGTCCTCGGCGGCGTCGGCGGCCGCGTCGGCCTCCGCCTGGCGCGCG
>NZ_RBLN01000518.1:0-556 GCF_003989405.1 Micrococcus sp. HSID17227
TGGAGTCGGTGGACCGACCCGAACTGGCCGCGGCGCTCTCGCGGTCGTCGACATCCACCTGCACGAGGCACTCCAGGTCGGGGATCGCGGCCTCGGGCTCGCGCTCGCGCCGCAGCACGAGCGCCCGCGAGAGCGCCTCGGCCAGTTCGGGTCGGTCCACCGACTCCACCACGGACGCGTAGCGCACCACGTACTTGGCCTTGTTGGTCTGCAGCTGGCCCACGAAGTGCCAGCGCGGGGCGTCCGCCCCCAGGGCCGCAGCGACGGCCTCGGCCTTGGGCCGGGCCTCCTGGTCGCGGTTCTCCCCCACGTCGGTCACGCCGAGCGCGGTGAGGCGCACGACGTCCTCGGCGGGGTGGGTCTTGGTCACGACGACGAGCGCGGGCTCCGCCTCGCGCCCGGCGTCCCGCGCGGCGTCGGCGATGCGGGAGTGCACCGCGGCGAGCGCGTCGGCGATCTCCCGGGCGCGGGGGTCCGTCGGGGTCGGCCCGGCGGTGGCGGGGGCGGTCATGCGTCTCCTCTCGGGGTGGTGGCGTCGGGGTCGGCGCGCCAGACG
>NZ_RBLN01000519.1:0-835 GCF_003989405.1 Micrococcus sp. HSID17227
ACTTCACCATCACCGTCGAACCCATGGAAGGCGACCGCCACACCTGCGGCACCACCTACGACGGACTCCCCGCCGACGTCACCACCGGCGAACGCATCCTCATCGACGACGGCCGCGTCACCCTCGAAGTCACCGGAGTCGACGGACCCCGCGTCCACACCACCGTCATCGAAGGCGGCATGGTCTCCGACCACAAGGGACTCAACCTCCCCGGCGTCGCCGTCTCCGTCCCCGCGCTCTCCGAGAAGGACATCGAAGACCTCCGCTGGGCCGTGCGCACCGGCGCCGACGTCATCGCCCTCTCCTTCGTGCGCACCGGACGCGACATCGACGACGTCCACCGCGTCATGGACGAGGAGGAGCGCCGCCTCCCCGTCATCGCCAAGGTCGAGAAGCCCCAGGCCGTCGACAACATCGACGACATCGTCGCCGCCTTCGACGGCATCATGGTCGCCCGCGGCGACCTCGGCGTCGAAATGCCCCTGGAACAGGTCCCGATCGTCCAGAAGCGCGCCATCAAACTCGCCAAGCGCAACGCCAAGCCGGTCATCGTCGCCACCCAGATGCCCGACTCGATGATCGACAACTCCCGCCCCACCCGCGCCGAGGCCTCCGACGTCGCCAACGCCGTCATCGACGGCACGGACGCCGTGATGCTCTCCGGCGAGACCAGTGTCGGCAAGTACCCCGTCGAGACCGTCCGCACCATGGCCCGCATCGTCGAGGCGGCCGAGGAGGACATCCTCGCCAAGGGCCTCCCGCCCCTCACCGACCGCAACAAGCCCCGCACCCAGGGCGGCGCGGTCGCCCGCGCGGCAGCCGAGATGGGCGACTT
>NZ_RBLN01000520.1:0-834 GCF_003989405.1 Micrococcus sp. HSID17227
GGAACACCCTGATCACGCGCCAGTTGAAAGTGATCGAGGGCCGTGCCTGCCAGGAATACCTGGACGGCATCGACAAGCTCGGTCTACCGCTGGATCGCATCCCGCAACTGGGTGAGATCAACCAAGTGCTGGCCGCAACCACAGGCTGGCAAGTCGCCCGCGTTCCGGCATTGATCCCCTTCCAGACCTTCTTCGAACTGCTCGCCAGCAAGCAGTTTCCAGTGGCGACCTTTATTCGTACCCGTGAAGAACTGGACTACCTGCAAGAGCCGGATATTTTCCACGAGATCTTCGGCCACTGCCCGCTGTTGACCAACCCCTGCTTCGCCGAATTCCCCCACACCTACGGCAAGCTCGGCCTGGCGGCCACCAAAGAGCAACGGGTATACCTGGCGCGCCTGTACTGGATGACCATCGAGTTCGGCCTGGTAGACACGCCGCAAGGCCGACGTATCTACGGGGGTGGCATTCTGTCTTCGCCCAAGGAGACGGTGTACAGCCTGTCGGACGAGCCCGAGCATCAAGCCTTCGACCCGCTGGAGGCCATGCGCACCCCCTACCGTATCGACATCCTGCAACCGCGGTATTTCGTACTGCCTGAGCTCAGGCGCCTGTTCGACGTGGCGCAGGAAGACATCATGGCCATGGTCGAGCGCGGGATGCAGTTGTGCCTGCATGCGCCGAAATTCCCGCCCAAGCCCAAGGCTGCGTGAACCTCATCGATTAAGGCCAGGTGAGTCTGTTCCCTGGCCCCGCGTTGCTTTAGGGTGACGCTACTGACCTTCAGACATTCGAATTCAGGACACCCCCATGACCAACTTGAACCAAGCCCAC
>NZ_RBLN01000521.1:0-831 GCF_003989405.1 Micrococcus sp. HSID17227
TTTTCGGTCATGGCACCGACAATGCCTGGGACGAAGCCCGGCAATTGGTGCTCGGCGCCTTGCACCTGCCCTGGGAAATTGCCGACAGCTACCTGGACTGCAACCTCGAAGAAGAGGAAATCTCCCATGTGCAGCGTTTGTTGCATCGCCGCATCCACGAGCGTCTACCCACGGCTTACCTGCTGAAAGAGGCTTGGTTCTGTGGCCTGTCGTTTATCGTCGACGAGCGCGTGTTGATCCCGCGCTCGCCGATCGGCGAACTGATCGAAAACCGCTTCGAACCCTGGTTAGCCCAGCCACCGGCGCGCATTCTCGACCTGTGTACGGGCTCCGGCTGCATTGGTATTGCTTGTGCTTATGAATTCCAGGAGGCCGAGGTGGTGTTGGCCGACTTGTCTTTTGAGGCATTGGAAGTCGCCAACCAGAACATCGAGCGCCATGGCGTCGATGAGCGTGTCTACACCGTGCAAGGGGATGGTTTTGACGGCCTGCCGGGTCAGCGGTTCGACCTGATCGTGTCCAACCCACCGTATGTGGATGCTGAAGATTTTGCCGACATGCCGGAGGAATACCAGCACGAGCCGGAGCTGGGCCTGGCTTGCGGTGATGATGTCTTGAACCTGGTGCGGCGCATGCTGGCCGAGGAGGCGGACCCCTTGACCGAGAAGGGCTTGCTGATCGTCGAGGTCGGCAACAGCCAGGTGCACGTCGAGGCGTTGTACCCGGAAGTGGACTTCGCCTGGCTGGAGTTCCAGCGCGGTGGCCACGGCGTATTCATGCTCACGGCAGAACAGTGCCGGGCGCATCAGGCAGTGTTTGCTGCCAGGGTCT
>NZ_RBLN01000522.1:0-828 GCF_003989405.1 Micrococcus sp. HSID17227
CGAATCTTGCATCAATGCTCTGGAGCGTGAAAAAGACTACACCGAGATCGGACGCCTCAATCGCCTGTTCCACATGGCCTTGTATGGCAAGGCACCTAACCAGCGGTTACTCAAGTTGGTCGAACATGGGCTGAACGAGGAGGAGCGGTTCCTGCGCTTCAACCTCGAGGCGATGGGCCTGGGACCGACGTCCCAGGAAGATCACCGGGAACTGCTGAGCCTGGTGGCACAGAAAAAAATCGACGAGAGCATCCTTACGCTACGCAATCACCTGATGCGCGGGATGGAAGTGATCGCCAATTACCTCAATGGTCTCGACACCAGCGACAACAAAAGGTCCCTGTAAGCCCTTCCCGTCCCCCTTCTCTGACTATTTATTAAGCGGGGCAACTTCTATCTGGAAGTGTCCCGCGCTAATCAGTTATAAAAAATTGAACACACTCAATTAAACCGACCGACAACAAAGAAACTTCCCACTTTTAAAAAGACAATTTCCGCCCACTGTTATTTTTCGAAAAAACATCTAATACATTTATAAGCTCACCCAAACGTTTATTCAACTTATTATCTTCGCCCAACAGCCCCAACCTCTCAAAATTGGCCACCCACACCGTTATCACGGTGGAGCTGCGCCCGCGGCCCCGACTTGGCGTCACCCGCCTATTTATTAATTAAAAAATCCTTATCACTGCTCAGAGCATTCGCAATACAGGCGTCAACCATGCACCAACATCTACTTGAACAAAAAAGACTGCAGTTGTGCAGCCACCCGCTATTTATAGAAATAACTTCACTCCGTAAGTTACAAATCTTTATGGAGCACCACGT
>NZ_RBLN01000050.1:0-11189 GCF_003989405.1 Micrococcus sp. HSID17227
GACGACGGCGGGCGCCCGGCCGGTCTGCGCGGCACGCTCCTCGAACCACGCGGCCACGCCCCGGGCCATCTCGTGGCCGAGCTCCGAGAGCCTGAACTCCGGCAGGCGGCCGTAGAGGACACGATCGGGGTTGTGGACTTCTCCGTGGCGGACCAGGTGGACGGTGGCGAGCGTCTGCATGGGGCCAGTCTGGCAGAGGCGGACCGGCGGCCCCGGCGGTAGCGTGGGGCACAGCTCGGCGCGACCGCGCCGCCAACCCCCGTCCGCACCGAGGCGCCGCGAGCGTCGGCGTCGCTAGGAGGCCCCATGTCCGGCACCTCGCCCACCGATCCCCACGGCAGCCAGAACCCGTACGGCGCCGACCCGTACGGCGCCGCCCCGCAGAGGCCGACCCCAGGCTCCCCCGACCCGGCGGGCGCGAGCCCGTACGGCCAGAACCCCTACGGCGCACCGCCGGCGACTCCGTACGGCGCCCCGGGCCAGGCGGGGATGCCCCCGGCCCCCTCCCCCCGCGGCCCGGCCGGCTGGCAGTCTCCCGGCCCGGTCGAGCTGCCCCCGCGACCGCGCTCCCTGACAGCCGCGTTCTGGCTGATCGTCTCGGGCGGCCTCCTGCTGCTGGCGACGACCCTGCTCGCGGCCTTCGCCCTCACCCAGCCGGAAGGTCAGGCAGCGATCCAGCAGGAGCTGGACCGGTCCGTCGAGCAGATGAATCTGCCCGCCGACCAGGCGGAGCAGATGCGCGCCATGATGGACGGGATGCTTCCGGCCCTCGCCACGACGGCGGCCGTGTTCGGCGTGGTCGCGTTCCTCGTCTACCTGTGGGTGGCGTTCGCGATCCGCGGCGGCTCGCGCGCCGCGCGCATCGTCGGAACGGTGCTGGCGTCCCTGTCCGTGCTGGTGCTGGTCTCCAACGCGGTGATGGGGGCGTTCAGCCCGCTGGACCTGGTGTGGGTGGGCCTCGGCGTCGCCGGCATCGTGCTCGCCTACCGCCCGGACGCCACGGAGTACATGCGGCTGAAGGCCTGGCAGCGCTTCGCGCGCCGCTGAGCCCGCTCAGGCCCGCGGGGCGTCCAGGTGCCGGCCCAGGCGGGCCGGGTCCACGCGCCAGAAGTCGCGCTGGACGCCGTCGACGAACAGCACGGGCACCTCGTCCGCGAACCGCTCGAGCAGGGCCGGGTGCGCGGCGCCGTCGACGGCCTCCCAGGCCTCGCCCCGCGCATCGCACACCTGCGCCACCGCGGCCTCGGCCTCGGCGCACAGGTGACAGCCGGGCTTCACGAGCAGCTGGACACGGGCGGTGGCGGCGGGCAGGTCGGCGGTCATGGCCCCACTCTACGGATCGCCGTCCACGACGAAGCCGCCGTCCCCCCGGAAGGGGACGGCGGCTTCGTCTCGTCAGCGCCCGGAGGGCGCGGGCGTCACTTCTTGTTGCGACGCTGGTGACGGGTCTTGCGAAGCAGCTTGCGGTGCTTCTTCTTCGACATGCGCTTGCGGCGCTTCTTGATCACAGATCCCATGGGGACTCCTTGAATCGGGGCGAGGGTCGGCGGTCGTGGGACCGCAGGCATCCGGGGCGCCGGACACGCCGACCCGCATTCCACCGGATGTGGAACGCCTGGAAACGTTCTCGGCCACAATACCGGCCGCACGGGCCGCGGTCGAACCGGGACGCGGGCCGGCTCAGTCGAACCAGGGGTCCAGCCCGTGCAGCGGGAACACCTCGCGGCGCGTGGCCATGATCGACTGGTCCACCGGGTCGGCCGGGTCGTAGCCCACCTCCCACGAGCGCCACCACACGTCCGCGTCCTCGCCCATCACGGTGGGGATCCGCTCGGCGTCGTCCCCCTCGTGCACGGACATGTCCCCGGTCAGCTCGTCCGCGGTGAGGGTCCGGACGTGCTCGATCCAGGCGGCGGGGATCTCGCTCTTCACCGGGATCGGGGTCTGCAGGACGGCGGCGGTCAGGTGGGCCCACGCGCGCGGCACCACCCGCAGCGGGTTGTAGCCGCCGCCCCCGGTGGCCAGCCACCGGCCGTGCGCGAACCGGTCGGCCCAGTCGCCGACGTCGAATGCGAGCTGGCGCTGGCCGTCCACGCTCAGCCGCAGGTCGGCGAGCGGGTCCGTGCGGTGACCGTCGCAGCCGTGCTGGCTGACCAGCACGTCCGGGGCGAACGCCTGCAGCAGCGGGGGGACCACGGCGTGGGCGGCGCGCAGGAAGCCGGCGTCGCCGGTGCGCGGGGGCAGCGCGACGTTCACCGCCGTGCCCTGGGCGGCCGAGCCGCCGATCTCGTTGGCGAAGCCCGTGCCCGGGAACAGGCTGATGCCCGTCTCGTGCAGGGAGATGGTGAGCACGCGGGGGTCGTCGTAGAAGATCGACTGCGTGCCGTCGCCGTGGTGCGCGTCCACGTCGACGTAGGCCACGCGCTCCGCGCCGAGGTCCAGCAGGCGCTGGATGGCCACGGCGCAGTCGTTGTAGATGCAGAACCCGGACGCCGAGGACCGGGCGGCGTGGTGCATGCCGCCCGCGAAGTTCACGGCGCGGTCCACCTCGCCGGACCAGATCGCCTCCGCGGCGACGAGGGAGCCGCCCGCGATCCGGGCGGCGGACTCGTGCAGGTCCGGGAACACGGGACAGTCCTCGGTGCCCAGGCCGAAGCGGCCGTCCTCGGCCGACGACGTCGCCGCGGCCCGGCGGACGGCGGCGACGTACTCGGGGTCGTGGACGAGGGCGAGCTGCTCGTCCGTGGCCACGGGCGGCTCCACGATCCGCACGTGGGGCGCGTCCAGCAGGCCGAACGCCTCCACGAGCCGGTGCGTGAGATCCAGCCGCAGGGGCGCCATCGGGTGCTCCGCGCTGAACCGGTAGCGGAGCAGGCTGGAGTCCCACACCACAGCAGCGGGGGTGGGAGCGGGAGGGGTGGACGTGGTGCTCATCACGGTCCAGCCTAGGGCTCCGGGCGGCACGGTGGCGACGATCGCCTCGGATGTCTCGCCCGCGTGACGCGCGGGCCACGGCGCGCGCGATACTGGGAGCCGGTCCGTTTCCCGTCCCCCGTGCAGGAGGTGCCCCGTGGCAGGTCCCCGTCCGACTCCGCACGCCCGCCGCCACGGCGGGGTGCGCCGGCCCGGCGGCCTCCCCCGGCCCGGCCAGGCCTCCACGCTGGAGTCCTCGACCGACCTGCGCACGGTGCTGCGGCGCTCGGGCCGCGCCGTCAGCTCCGTGGTGGGTGGCTCCCCGGCCCGCGCCGCCCTCTCCGCCTTCGCCCTCATGGCCCTGGTGTTCACCGGGCTCCTCGCCCTGCCGTGGGCCGCGGCGGACGGTCACGCCACCCCCCTGCACGACGCCATGTTCACCGCGGTCTCCGCCTTCTCCGTGACCGGTCTGACCACCGTCAACACGGCCGTGCACTGGTCCCCCGCGGGCCAGGTGATCATCCTCGTGGCCATCCAGATCGGCGGCCTGGGCATCCTCTCGATGGCCTCGCTGCTCACGCTGGCCGTCTCCCGGCACCTGGGCCTGAGATCGAAGCTGGCGACGCAGCAGGCGGGCATGACCTCCGGCAGTCTCGGCGAGGTCGGCCAGCTGCTGCGCGTCGTCGTCCTGACGGTGCTGACCGCCGAGGCCGCGCTGGCGCTCTTCCTCGTGCCGCGGTTCGCGGCCATCTCGGGTTCGTGGCTCACCGGCCTGTGGCACGGGGTCTTCTACTCGGTCAGCGCCTTCAACAACGCGGGGTTCAGCCTGCACGTGGACGGCCTGCCGGAGATCATGCACGACCCGGTGATCATCACGGTGCTCGGCGTCGGCGTGTTCTTCGGTGCGCTCGGCTTCCCCGTGGTCATGGTGCTGCTGGAGAAGGGGTGGCGGTTCCGGCAGTGGAACCTGCACACCAAGCTCACGGTCGAGGTGACGCTGGCGCTGCTGGTGCTCGGCGCCGTCGCCCTCTTCTTCTTCGAGGCGGGCAACCCGGCGACCCAGGCCGGGATGGGCTTCTGGCAGCGGGTCGGGCACTCGCTCTTCGGTTCCGTGATGACCCGCTCCGGCGGCTTCGCGATCGACGACACGAACGCGCACCGGCCCGAGTCCCTGCTGCTCATGGACGCGCTGATGTTCGTGGGCGGCGGGTCCGCCTCCACCGCGGGCGGCATCAAGGTGACCACGCTGGCGATCATGTTCCTCGCGATCGTGGCGGAGGCGCGCGGCGACCGCGAGGTGACGGCGCACGGCCGCACGATCGCCCCCGAGTCCCTGCGCGTGGCCATCGCGGTGCTCGCCCTCGGTGCCACCCTCGTGCTCGTGGCCACTCTGGCGCTGGTGCACATCACCGACGAGTCCCTCCAGCGGCCCCTGTTCGAGGTGATCTCCGCGTTCGGCACGTGCGGGCTCTCCGTGGGCGTCTCCGCGGAGAGCCCACCGGCCGGCAAGTACGTCCTGACGGCCATGATGTTCGCGGGCCGCGTTGGTACGATCACGTTCGCCGCCGCCCTGGCCCTGCGCCAGCGGCGCGTGCTCTACCGCTACCCCGTCGAGAGGCCGGTCATTGGCTGACACCCCGCAGCGCACCGATCCCAACGCCCCCGTGCTCCTCGTGGGGCTGGGCCGCTTCGGCGCCGCCACGGCCGAGGAGCTCGTCGCACAGGGCCGCGAGGTGCTCGCCGTCGAGCGGGACCCCGTCCTCGTGCAGCGCTACGCCCCCTCGTTGACCCACGTGGTGGAGGCGGACGCCACCGACTCCGAGGCCCTGCGCCAGCTCGGTGCGCAGGACTTCTCGACGGCGGTGGTCGGCGTGGGCACCTCCATCGAGGCATCGGTGCTGATCACCGTGAACCTCGTGGACCTGGAGATCCCCCACATCTGGGTGAAGGCGATCAGCGAGGCGCACGGCACGATCCTCAAGCGGATCGGGGCGAACCACGTGATCTTCCCGGAGCACGACGCCGGCGTGCGCGCCGCCCACCTCGTGAACGGGCGCATGCTCGACTTCATCGAGTTCGACGACGACTTCGCGATCGTGAAGATGTACCCGCCGGCCGAGTGCGTGGGCTTCACGCTCGCCGAGTCCAAGGTGCGCTCCAAGTACGGCGTGACCGTGGTGGGCGTGAAGACCCCGGGCGAGGACTTCACCTACGCCCAGCCGGACACCCGGGTGGGCCCGCGCGACACCCTCATCGTCTCTGGCCACACCGACCTCATCGACCGGTTCGCGGCCCGGCCCTGAGGCATGCCCGCGCCGTCAGGCCCCGAACTCCTCGGCCATCTCCTTGTCGCGCTGCGCGGCCGCGTCCATGGCACGGTTCACGAGGTCGCCCATGCCGCCGTCCAGGAACGCCTCCACGGCCTTCTCGGTGGTCCCGTTCGGGCTCATCACGGCCTTGCGCAGAGCCTCGGCCCTGGCCCCCTCCTGCTGGAGCATGATGCCGGCTCCCTTGACGGTGGCCGCGGCCATGGCCTCGGCGGAGGCGGCGTCCAGTCCCATCTCCGCACCGTGGGCGGCGATCAGCTCGGCCAGCAGAAACACGTAGGCCGGGGCGGAGCCGGCGGTCGCCACCACGGCGGAGAGCTGCTCCTCGGCCACCGGCACCACCAGGCCGGAGCCCTCGAAGAGAGCGCGCACGGCGGTGGTCTGCTCCTCGGTGACGCCCGGCCCGGGGGCCACGCCCACGACGCCGGAGCCCACCGTCAGGGGCGTGTTCGGCATGGTCCGCACGATCGGCTGCCCCGCCGGCAGCACGGCGGCCATGGTCGCGGCGGTGACGCCGGCTGCCACGGACACCACCACGGTCTCGGGGCGCAGCGACGGCGCCAGGTCCGTGAGGGTGGCGACCATGTCCTTCGGCTTCACGCCCACCAGGACGATGTCCGCCTCAGCGACCGCGGCATGGTTGGCGCGTTCGTCCCGCTCCTGGGAGGTCACGGTGACGCCGTGCTGCGCGGCGGCCTTCTCGGCGGAGGCGGCGGAGCGGGTGGTCGCGGTGACGTCCTCGGCGCGCACGGCGCCGGCCTCGAGGGCTCCGGCGAGGATCGCGCCGGTCATGGTGCCCAGGCCCAGGATGGTCAGCTTCATGGTCGGTCCATCTCCTTCGTGGTCGGGCGCAGAACGCCGCCGTCGTGGTGGTGGTCGGTCCCGCCGGCGGCCAGGTGCTCGCGGGCGAACGCGAGCGAGGCGGCGAGCATCTCCTCCCGCTGGCCCGCGTACTCCACGCCGCGCGTGCCCACCTCCACGCACACCGTGCCGGCCAGGCCCGCGGTCGCCAGGTGGCGCAGGGTCTCGGCCACGGGCTGGGTGCCCTCGCCGGGGACCAGGTGGTCGTCCTTGCCGGAGTCGTTGCCGTCGGTGAGGTGGACGTGCCGCAGCCGCGGGCCGAGCTCGCGGACGGCCGCCAGGGAGTCCGCCCGCGCGATGGCCGCGTGGGAGAAGTCCCAGCAGATGTGCTCGTACGGCTCGGGCAGCGGGTTCCAGTGCGGCAGGTACATCTTGGCCTTGCGGCCGTAGGCCCGCCACGGGTACATGTTCTCCACGGCGATCACGACGCCGGTCTCCGCCATGAGCTCGTGGATGCCCTCGGCGAAGCGCACCGCGTACGTGCCCTGCCAGCGGAACGGCGGGTGGGCGACCACGGTGGCCGCGCCCACGGCCTGCGCCAGCTCCACGGAGCGGCGGATCTTGGACCACGCGGAGCCCCAGACCTGCTGCGTGAACAGCAGGGTGGGCGCGTGGATGGAGTCGATGGGCATCCCGTGCCGCTCGGACAGCCGCGTCAGCCGCCGCGCGTCCTGGCTCCACGCGTTGTGCGTGACCATGACCTCCACGCCGTCGTAGCCGAGGTCCTCGGCGGTGGCGAACACGTCCTGGGTGCCCAGGGGGAACACGGACGAGGAGGACAGGGTCACGGGGATGTCCGCTCCGAAGCGCGCCGCGGGGGCCAGGTGCGCGGTGGAGTCCGGCATGGTCAGCGCACCCCCAGGCTCAGTCCCGGCAGGAGGGTGTCCGGGTTGAGGTTCACGTGGCCGACGCCGGGCCGGCCGTCCCGGGTGAGGTGGCCCTCGAGCATGAGCGCGTCGAGGCGGTTGAGGATCAGGCCCTCGCGCAGCGCCCACGGGCAGATCTCGAGCTGGGCGATGCCGAACGTGCGCATGGCCGTCAGCGCGACGATCGCCCCCGCGAACACCTGGTGCGCGCGCACGTCCGAGACGCCGGGCAGCTCCGCCCGCTCCGCGACGGTCATCGCCGCGAGGCGGTTCACCCACAGGTGCAGGTCGTCCGCGCGCAGGTGCCGCTTCACGAAGGGGCCCGCCGCCGACGGCGCCGCCCCGGTGATCCGGGCGAGGGAGCGGAACGTCTTCGAGGTGGCGGTGACCACCACGGGCGACTCGATGCGCGGGAAGGCCGTATACGCCTCCTCGAGTCGCTTCTCCACGTGCTTGCGGAGCTTCTTCACCGCCTTGGGGCTGGGCGGGTCCTCGAGCACCCAGTCGCGGGTGAGGCGGCCGGCGCCCAGCGGCAGGGACAGGGCGTGCGAGGGCAGCTCGTCCTGGCCGTAGGCGATCTCGAAGGAGCCGCCGCCGATGTCGAAGTTCAGGATGGAGCCGGCGCCCCAGCCCTGCCAGCGGCGCACGGCGAAGTACGTCATGGCCGACTCCTGGTCCCCCGTGAGCTCGGAGAGGTGCACACCGGTCTCGGCCTGCACGCGGGCCAGCACGGCGGCGCCGTTCGCGGACTCGCGGATCGCCGAGGTGCAGAACGAGATCATGTCCTCCGCCCGATGCTCCTCCGCGAACGCGGCGGCCTCCCGGACGAAGTCCACGAGCTCCCGCTGTCCCTCCTCCGTGATCGCCCCGTCGGCGTCCTGGTAGCGGATCAGCGGAAGGGAGCGCTTGTGCTCCGCGTAGGCGACGGGGCGGGCCCCCGGGTGGGCGTCCACGAGCAGCAGGTGGACGGTGTTGGACCCGATGTCCAGGACGCCGAGGCGCATGGCGCTCAGGCCTTCTTCCGCGCGGTGGTCTTCTTGGCCGGGGCCTTGCGGGCCGCCGGCTTCTTGGCACCGCCGCGGGTGGCCGGGCCCTTGGCACGCTTGTCCGCGAGCAGCTGGTAGGCCTCCTCCGCCGTGAGCTCCTCGGGCTGACGGCCGCGCGGGACGGTGATGTTGGTGACCCCGTCCGTGACGTACGGGCCGAAGCGGCCCTCCTTCACGGTGACCTTCTTGCCGGAGACCGGGTCCTCGCCGAACTCGGCCAGCGGCGGCTTGGCGGCCCCGCGGCCACGCTGCTTCGGCTGGGCGTAGATCTCGAGGGCCTGCTCCTGCGTGATGCTGAAGATCTGGTCCTCGGACTCGAGCGAGCGCGAGTCCGAGCCCTTCTTCAGGTAGGGCCCGAAGCGGCCGTTCTGGGCGGTGATGACCTCGCCCTCGGCGTCCGCGCCCACGACGCGCGGCAGGGACATCAGCTGCAGCGCCTGCTCGAGGGTCACGGTGTCCACGGACATGCTCTTGAAGAGGGAGCCGGTGCGGGGCTTCTCCTTGGCCGGCTTCTTCTTCGGCTTGGGCTTGCCGTTCTTGTAGTACTCGGTGGGCTGGGCGTCGAGCCAGGCCTGCAGCTCCTCCTCGGTCATCTCCGGGATGACCTCGGTGACGTAGGGCCCGTAGCGCCCGTCCCTGGCGACGACGGTCCGGCCCGTCTCCGGGTCCGTGCCGAGCTCGCGCTCGGAGGGCTGGGCGGTGGCGAACAGCTCCTCGGCCTTGGCCGGGGTGAGCTCGTCCGGGGCCAGGTCCTCGGGGACGTTGGCGCGCGGCGGGGTGGCGCCCGCCTCCGCGTCGGCCGGCAGCGACCGCTCCAGGTACGGGCCGTACTGGCCCACCCGCAGGGTGATGTCCTCGGTGATCGGCAGCGAGTTCACGGCCCGCGCGTCGATCTCGCCGAGGTTGTCCACCACGTGCTTGAGGCCCTCGACGCCCTTCTCCGTCTCCGCGGCGGGGGCCCCGAAGTAGAAGGTCTGCAGCCAGGCCTCGCGGCCGAGCTCGCCCGCCGCGATCCGGTCGAGGTCGTCCTCCATGCGGGCCGTGAAGTCGTAGTCCACGTACTTCGCGAAGTAGTCCTCGAGCAGCCCGATCACCGCGAACGCGGTCCACGACGGGACGAGCGCGGTGCCGCGCTTGGACACGTAGCCGCGGTCCATGATCGTGGAGATCGTCGGGGCGTACGTGGAGGGACGCCCGATCTCGCGGCGCTCCAGCTCGGCGACGATCGACGCCTCGGTGTAGCGGGCCGGCGGGGAGGTCTCGTGCCCGGTGGCCTCGATCGGGTCACCGGTGAGGCGCTCGCCCTGGGCCACCTGCGGCAGGCGGCGGTCCTTGGCCTCCGCGTTCTCGCCGTCGACCTCGGCGTCCCGGCCCTCCTCGTACGCGTCGAGGAAGCCCTTGAACGTGATGACCGTGCCCGAGGCGCTGAACTGCGCGAGGCGGCCGTCCTGCGCGGTGGCCGAGAGCCGCAGCGTGGCGGTGTAGCCCTTGGCGTCGGCCATCTGCGAGGCCACGGTGCGCTTCCAGATCAGCTCGTACAGGCGGAACTCGTCCGGGCGCAGCTCGGCCTTGACCTGGGCCGGGGTCCGGAAGGAGTCCCCCGCGGGCCGGATGGCCTCGTGGGCCTCCTGCGCGGTCTCGTTGCGCTTGGCGTAGACGCGCGGCTGGGCCGGCACGGCGTCCGCCCCGTAGAGCTCGGTAGCCTGGCGCCGGGCGGCCTGCACGGCCTCCTGCGAGAGGTTCACCGAGTCCGTGCGCATGTACGTGATGTAGCCGTTCTCGTACAGGCGCTGGGCCACCTGCATGGAGACGCGGGAGCTCATGCGGAGCTTGCGGGCGGCCTCCTGCTGCAGCGTGGAGGTGGTGAAGGGGGCGGCCGGGCGGCGGGTGTACGGCTTGTCCTCCACCGAGTCGACCGTGAAGTCCGCCCCGCGCAGACCCTCGGCCAGCGAGCGGGCGCCGGCCTCGTCCAGGTGGGTCACCTTCTTGCCGGCGGAGGCCTTGAGCCGCCCGGCGTCGTCGAAGTCGCGGCCCGTGGCCACGCGCTGGCCGTCCACCGTGCTGAGGCGGGCCGTGAACGAGCTGCCCACGGCGTCCGCGGCCTGCGCGCCCTCGGCCACCGTGAAGGTGCCCTCCACGCCCCAGTAGTGGGCGGAGACGAAGGCCATGCGCTCCCGCTCGCGCTCGACGACGAGGCGGGTGGCCACCGACTGCACGCGGCCCGCCGAGAGCCCGCGGGAGACCTTGCGCCAGAGCACCGGCGAGAGCTCGTAGCCGAACAGGCGGTCGAGGATGCGGCGCGTCTCCTGGGCGTCCACGAGGGCCGTGTCCAGCTCACGGATGTTCTCCAGACCGCGGCGCACGCCCTCCTTGGTGATCTCGCCGAAGGTCATGCGGTACACCGGCACCGTGGGCTTGAGGGTGTCCAGCAGGTGCCAGGCGATGGCCTCGCCCTCGCGGTCCGCATCCGTGGCGAGGTAGAGGGCCTCGGCGTCCTTGAGCTCGCGCTTGAGCTCGGTGACCTTCTTCTTCTTGTCCGGGTGCACCACGTAGTACGGGGTGAAGCCGTGCTCCGTGTCCACGGCGAACTTGCCGAACGGGCCCTTCTTCATCTCCGCCGGCAGGTCCGAGGGCTTGGGCAGGTCGCGGATGTGCCCCACGGAGGAGTCCACCACCCAGCCCTCGCCCACCGCGTTGAGGTACTTCGCGATGGACTTGCTCTTGGCCGGGGACTCCACGATGACCAGCTTCTTGCCCGAGGGCACGGGAGCGGTCACGGAAGCGGGGGGAGTGGACAACGGGTCCTCCTGGGACGGGATTGTTGCGGATCCGGGGCCGACGCGAGCCGACCCGCGTCCGCCGCGGACGGACGTCCCCACATCGTAGGGCGCGCTGACCACGATAACGCCCGGCGTCCCCGCGCCCGCCACCGCCCGATCGTCAGCCCTCCACCAGGAACCCGTCCTCGTACAGCTCCCGCAGCGCGGCCAGCAGGCCGGCCCGCCCGACGTCGTCCAGCTCCAGCAGCGCGGCGACCGCGCCCACCAGCTGCCCCACGGACAGCTCGCCGTCGCTGGCGGACAGCACGCCCGCCGTCGCGGTGTCCAGGCGCGCCACGCGCCGGAACCCGGAGCCCTGCCGGGCCAGGATCACCTCGGGGTGCTCCGCCCCGAACC
>NZ_RBLN01000523.1:0-824 GCF_003989405.1 Micrococcus sp. HSID17227
CCCTCGCGGCCGTGAGCCCCGACCTCTACGAGGCGAGCGCCATGGACGGCGCGAACCGGTGGCGCCGGATGTGGCACATCACCCTGCCCGCCCTGCGTCCCGTCGTCGCCCTGCTGCTCGTGCTCCAGGTGGGCAACGCGCTGACCGTCGGCTTCGAGCAGATCCTGCTCCAGCGCACGGCTGTGGGCCCGGGGGCGTCGGAGGTGCTGGACACCTACGTCTGGAACGTCGGCATCACCAACGGCGGGTTCAGCTACGTGGCGGCCGTCGGAATCATCAAGGGAATCTTCGGTCTGCTGCTGGTCCTCGGGGCCAACAAGGTCGCCCATCGCATGGGTGAGCAGGGGGTGTACAAGCAGTGAGCAGCCTGCTCTCCGGCCTGACCGGCTTGGGTGGTGTGAAGCCGGGACCCCGTGGTCGTCTGCGTCCCGTGTGGGAGGAGGAGCCGTCGAAGGCCGGCCTCGCCTCCAAGGGCGTGATAATGGTCCTGATCTGCCTGGCCGTCCTCTTCCCCCTCTGGGTCGTGATCGTCACCAGTCTGTCCTCGGTGAGGACCATCACCGAAGCCGGCGGGCTCGTGGTGATCCCGCGCGGCGTCACCTTCGTCGCCTACCAGGAGCTCCTGGGCGGCGGCCAGGTCACCCGCGCGGCTCTGATCAGCGTCTGTGTGACCGTGGTCGGGACGCTCTTCAGCATGACCGTCTCGGTCCTGTGCGCCTACGGACTCTCGCGTACCGGTTCCGTGCTGCACCGTCCGTTGCTCGTCTTCATGCTGGCCACGATGTTCTTCGGCGCGGGACTGATCCCGACCTACC
This sequence comes from Micrococcus sp. HSID17227, assembly GCF_003989405.1. Lineage (NCBI taxonomy): Bacteria > Bacillati > Actinomycetota > Actinomycetes > Micrococcales > Micrococcaceae > Micrococcus > Micrococcus sp. HSID17227. Next base: position 816 of record NZ_RBLN01000523.1, read on the forward strand.
TGGTGGTCC
>NZ_RBLN01000524.1:0-822 GCF_003989405.1 Micrococcus sp. HSID17227
TCCAACAGCAGGAGATCGGAGTGCCAATTGAAGGCAATGTCCTGGGTGCCGGCGAGCAGCAGCCGGCCGGACTCGCGCAACTGTTGGATGCGCGCGTTGATCGAGGTCGGGTCGACCTGGTCGGGCCATTCGCCCATCAGGCCCATGACACAGGCGCGGTCGGTCGCGTGGCCCACGCCGGTGGCGGACAGCGAGCCGTAACGAGGCACTTCGAGCCGGCGCGTGGGGCTCGGTAACTGTTGGTCGACCAGTTCCTGGGAGACGCTTGCCGCTGCCCGCATGGGGCCGACGGTGTGGGAGCTGGAAGGGCCGATACCGACTTTGAATAGATCGAAAACACTGATAGCCATGCTAAAGCCTTACAAGCAATGGAGTAGGAATCGCTGCCATTTTTGTAGGCCGAGCGCAATTGGCGCGATACTGATCCTCTGGAACGGCACTGACCAACGAATTATCCTAAGAAACCCTTTAGCAGGACTAAACGCTATGACCCGCCCACTCCATGGTCAGACCTACGTCTGGTTGCACGTGTTTTCCTGTGCGGCACGGCATCTGTCGTTCACCCGCTGCGCTGAAGAACTGCACATCACGCCGGGGGCGGTGAGCCAGCAGATCCGCCAGTTGGAGGAGCGCTTGGGTTTTCGGCTGTTCCATCGCCGGGCGCGTGGGGTTGAACTCAGTGCCGAGGGCCAGCGGTTGGCGGCGACGGTGGGGGAGGCTTACGGCAGCATCGATGCCGAATTGCAGCGCTTGGACGCGGGCATGATCAGCGGCACCTTGCGCCTGCGTTCGATTCCATCATTTCTGGGCAAGTGGCTGACC
>NZ_RBLN01000525.1:0-822 GCF_003989405.1 Micrococcus sp. HSID17227
ACCGCCCGTCCGATGCCGGCCTGCACCGCGGGGACCGTAGAGCGCCGCTGAGCGCCCTCCAGCATGATCCCGGTGGCGAACAGACGCTGGATGACGAGGTCGTGCAGGTCCCGGGCGATCCGGTCGCGGTCCTCGTAGACGGCTAGCCGCTCACGGTCCCGCTGGGCCTCGGCAAGTTTCAGGGCGAGTGCGGCCTGCGCGGCGAAATGGGTGGCCCGCGTCCGCTCGGCCCGGGTGAACGGCCGGCCGCCCCGAATCCGCGGGATGGACAGGGCTCCGAGCACCCAGCCTCCGCTGCGCAGGGGGAGCAGCATGTGCGGGCCGTACTGATCGGCCCGCCTGGTGATCAGCCGTGTGTCGGTCGCCGAGTCGTCCAGGAACACCTCCTCGCCTCGCAGCAGCGCGGCGACCACGGGGCTCTGCGGCGGGATGATCACGCCGAGGGAGGCGGACGGTGTGTCCCCGGCGACGGCCACGAGCTCCAGGCCGCCCCGAGCGGCCGGGAGCAGCACGATGCCGACCTCGGCGTCGGCGAGACGGCGGGCCTGTTCGGCGACGACGGCGAGGGCCCCGTCGGCGTCCCCTCCCGAGAGGAGGGCGGGGGTGACGGCCACCGAACCGGCGATCCACTGCTCACGCCTGCGGGCCGCCTCGTACATCCGCGCGTGCCCGATGGCGATCCCGGCCTCCGTGGCCAGCACGCGCAGCATGTGCAGTTCGCCGTCGCCGAACGCGTTCCCGCCCTGTTTCTCCGCGACGTAGAGATTGCCGAAGGTCCGGCCCTGGTCCTGGACCGGGACCCCGAGGAAGGTACGCATCGTC
>NZ_RBLN01000526.1:0-821 GCF_003989405.1 Micrococcus sp. HSID17227
AGGCGGTCTTGTCCGCCGATGCCGAAGCCTCCCCGTTGAGGTTTTTCCCCGAGGCCGGCACATCGTTGACAGGCTCCTGCCTGACCAGCACGGTACGTTGTGTCGCCTTGTACCGAACCGCCGGTACGGGGTTGGAAACCAACTGATCGCCAGCTTTCAACGGCCCAACCGGCACCGTCTTGATCGGTATCGGAGCACTGTTCAGCAACAGCGGTTTCAGCGCTTCTGCATGGGGCTCCAGAGGTGGCCCCACCAGCTGATTCGCCAGCGTTTCCAGCCAGCCGCGCACCCGCCCGGATTTGATAGGCCCCAATACCTGGGCTCCCAGCCGAAGTTGCACGCCCATGCCCCGGGTGGCCCAGATCAGAAACAGGTTGATCAGTACTTCGCCAGTGATTTCACCCAGCAGCTCATACATGTCTGGCGGCGGCAGCATGCGTATCCAGGCGACCATGGCTGATAGGTAAATGAACAGCAGTGGCTCGTCGCTGAGCACGAGCAAGCCCTGTGCAACGGCCTCGCTGCTCAGTTTCAGCAGTTGATCAAGTTCAGTTTGGGAGAGGTATTGCAGCAGCTTCTGGCTGTTGGGCTTGATGTCCGCCAGCAGGTCACAGAGTTGTGTGATGTTGTCCCAAAGGTTGTAGAGGGCTTGGGCGATTCCGCTTGAGAGCGCCACACTTTGCATCACACTGCGTTCCAAAGACGTGGCCTTTGAAAAGTCGCTCCACCGGGCGTTGAAGGTCTGCGGCCATTCCTCGCGCAGTCGGGCTTCCAGCCCCGCGATCACCGATTGATAAGACGCATACAGCGCCTTGACGTGG
>NZ_RBLN01000527.1:0-809 GCF_003989405.1 Micrococcus sp. HSID17227
GTGTACCCGCGCCGTGCGCGCCATGATCCGTGGGCGCGTCGTCACGGACGCAGACCTGGCCGACACCGAAGAGTTCGTCACCGCCGGGCAGCGCACGGGAACGCGGGACGAGAGGGCAGACATCGTGTACCGGTTGCACCCGGCTGCGGCGGAACACCTGCGCGGACTGCTGAGCCGCGACCAGGCTTGGGACGGCCACTTCGCCCTCACCGACCACCTCGAGGCTCACCCTCAGGCCCCGAACGGAATCGTCGCCGCACTGCACTCACCCACAAGCCAGGAGATGCTGCCCACCGGGCTGCGGCCCGTCGCCCGAGCGGCTGCGGCAACAGCGCGTCTCCTGGGCGTCGAGTCCACCGAGCCCTACTCCGGTCCCGACGCCCTGTCCGGCTTCGCGGCCCGGTCCGGCGATGGCCAGAAGGCCGACGCCCAGCAGACCCCCGCCCCAGCAATGCCGGACGCTCCCCCCGCGCCTGCACCAGACGTGGAAGTCGCGCCGCACGAACCTCAGTTCGACGGGGCGCTCATGTTGCGTGCCCACCAGCGCCACATGCGTGACCGTCTGAACGCCGAGCGCGAACTCCACGACCGGCACCGGAATCTCCTCGTCGCGCCTCCCGGCACCGGCAAGACCACTATGGCCGGCTTCGACTACCAGCACCTGTGCGAGCAGCACCAGCAAGACCTGAGTCTGCTCTTCGTCGCGGGTTCGGTAGAAGCAGTGAACCAGGCACGCCCGACCTACCAAGGCGTCCTCTCAAACCCGCAGTTCGGAGAGTTCCTGTACGGCGCGGGGACTCTCGAGCGGG
>NZ_RBLN01000528.1:0-808 GCF_003989405.1 Micrococcus sp. HSID17227
CCGCGACGCTCGGCGTCGCGGGGCTCTCACGGTTTCCGGTCCGGGCGGGGCCGCCACACGGCCGCCCGGACCCGCGGGCTGCCAGGAGGAGGCGGCGGGAGCCTCGGAAGCGGTGGCGGCCGGATCCGTCTGCAGCGCGGCGGCCATCTCGGCAAGCCGGTCCGACGGGGCCGATCCGGTGACGACCGTCGTCACGCCCTCGGCGTGCAGGACGAGGGCGTCGTACTTCGGCCCCTCCCAGACCTCCCAGGCCCGGCCCGACCCCTCGCGCGTGCGCCCGGTGTTCTCGGCGTCACGGCTGGCCCCGGGCACGTGCTTCTTCGCCGGGGCCGTCGACTGCTCCACGGCGCCGTACCTGTCGTCCGGGTCGAGGGAGCCCAGGTGCCAGCCGGCGCCGTCACGGCCCTCGTACGAGACGGAGGTGGGCTTCCAGCCCTTCGACAGGCCGTCCGGGGCCGCCACCGGGTACGGCGCGGCACGGCGGGTCGTCGCGAGCTCGACCCGGTAGTCGACCGCCTTGATCGGGTCGGCCTTGTCGTCGTGCGGGATGAAGAGGTAGACGACGCCCGCCACTGCGGTGATCACGAGCATCGACAGGATCATGTCCCGGACGGTCTGCTTGCCTCGCTTGCTTGCCACGGACTCAATGGTGGCATGAGCCTTTGGGCGCCCCGCCAGCGGGCGTCCGCTCATACGTGACCCGCCCTGCTCATTTTATCGACCTACCGATAGAGTCACAGCACCCTCTTTTCCGGTCGTCGTCGTACAGAAAGGTGCGCTCCGATGTCCGAGCATCATCATCTGCCGT
>NZ_RBLN01000529.1:0-638 GCF_003989405.1 Micrococcus sp. HSID17227
TGACGCCGCCGGGCGCCCGCACGCCGTGGCCGGGGCCACCCACGCCGCGGCGGGGATGCTCGCGCCGCTCGCCGAGACCCAGTTCAGCCAGGACGACCTCGCCCCGCTGCTGCAGGCCGGCTGGGAGGCCTACCCGGCCCTCGTGGACCTGCTCGCCGCCTTCACCGATGTGGAGACGGGCTTCCTCGCACAGGGCGCCTGGATCGTGGCCGCGGACCCCTCGGACGCCCGCGCCTGGGACCACGTGCTCGAGCACGCCTCGATCCTCGGTCGCCGGGTCGAGCCCGTCTCCGTCCGCGCGCTGCGCCGCGCCGAGCCCGCCCTGGCCCCGGGCCTGTCCGCCGGCTTCGACGCCCCGGACGACCATCAGGTGGACCCGCGACGGCTCGCCGCCGCCTGCGTCGCCGCCCTGCGCGCCGAGACCGGACCCGACGGCGGCCCGCTCCCGGTCGGCGCCGGACCCGCCGCCCGGTTCGTGGCCGGACGCGTCACCGCCGCCGGCCCGGAGGGCGAGGGGGTGCGCCTCACGCTGGCCGACGGGGGCGTCCTCACCGCCGACGGCGCGGTCCTCGCCGCGGGCCTGGGCCACCGCGGGATCGGCGGCGCGGCCACCGCCGTCGAGGTCCCGCTGCGCCCCG
>NZ_RBLN01000530.1:0-807 GCF_003989405.1 Micrococcus sp. HSID17227
TGGCGGTGCAGGGCGGTAAAGGCAGCACCTTGTCGCTGCAACCACGCAAGGAAGGCACCGCCGAGTTCAAGATCAAGGTCGGCGAAACCCTCGGCTCTGCGGACCTGCGTTTTGTCGCAGTGTTGCCCAATGGCAAGCGTATCCAGGTCGCCGAAACCACGTCGATCCGCCCACTGAGTGAACACCGCGTCGCCCTGAGCCTCGGCCGTTTCGACAGCGCCAGCAAAGAGCTCAAGCCGACCCGCGAGCTGTTCAGCCAGTTGCGCGACGTGCAACTGGGCGTAGCGGCATCGCCGCTGGTGTGGGCCAACGGGCTCAAGCATTACCTGGATGACTACGGTTATGCCTGCACCGAGCAACTGGTGTCCAAGGCCATGCCGGCGTTGATCTGGGGTGGCACCGCCCCCGAAGCCGAGCAGGCATTCAGCGGCGCGGTGCGTATGCTGCGCCAGCGCCAGAACTCGGCCGGCGGCTTCGGTCTGTGGGCTGCCAACCCGGACGTGGCGCCGTACGCCAGCCTGTACGCCACCGATTTCCTGATCGAAGCCAGGGAGCGCGGGCTTCCCGTACCGGAAGATCTGTTGGTGCGTTCCAACGCTTACCTGACCGACCTGGACAATGGTCCAAGCGAAGGTCTGTCGGAATTGCGCCACCGGGCCTACGCCAGCTACCTGCTCAGTCGGCAGGTGATCCTGGTAAGCGGCGCCCTGAGCGATATCCGCGAGCGCTACGAGAGCTACTTCAAGGACAGCTGGCAGAACGACCTGGGCGCAGCCTACCTGGCCGCCAGCTACAAGTTGCTCAAGC
>NZ_RBLN01000531.1:0-802 GCF_003989405.1 Micrococcus sp. HSID17227
CCTCGCGAAGACCGACGACCGTTCCGGTGTCCCGCTGCGCCGCGACCTGCGTGAGGCGCTGCGCGGCGGCGACCCCGCGGTCACCCCCGCGGCGAACGGTTTCTTCCTCGTCCTGGAGGGTGGCGACGGAGCCGGCAAGTCCACCCAGGTCGAGGCGATCGCCGAATGGATCCGTGCCAAGGGCCACGAGGTCGTCGTGACGCGCGAGCCGGGGGCCACCCCGATCGGCACGCGCCTGCGTTCGATCTTGCTGGACGTCTCGTCCGCCGCCCTGTCCAACCGCGCGGAGGCGCTGCTGTACGCCGCCGACCGGGCGGAGCACGTGGACTCGGTCGTCCGGCCGGCGCTGGAGCGCGGTGCGATCGTCATCTCGGACCGCTACATCGACTCGTCCGTCGCCTACCAGGGTGCAGGCCGGGACCTCGCCCCGACCGAGATCGCAAGGATCTCGCGCTGGGCGACGAGTGGGCTCGTACCGCATCTGACGGTGCTTCTGGACGTCGATCCGCAGACGGCACGGGAACGCTTCACCGAGGCGCCCGACCGGCTGGAGTCCGAGCCCGCCGAGTTCCACGACCGCGTCCGTTCCGGTTGCCTCCCCCTCGCCGCGGCCGACCCGGCCCGCTACCTGGTGGTGGACGCCGGACAGGAGGCGGAAGCGATCACCACGGTCGTCCGCCACCGGCTCGACCGGCTCCTGCCCCTCTCCGAGGCCGAGATCAAGGCCCAGGAGGAGGCCCGCAAGGCGGCCGAGGAGGAGGCCCGGCGCAAGGCGGAGGAAGAGGCCGCGCGCAAGGCCGAG
>NZ_RBLN01000532.1:0-801 GCF_003989405.1 Micrococcus sp. HSID17227
GGTGGCGGGGGCGCTGCTCGTGTCGGTGCCCTTCCTGATACTCGTCGGGAACGACGACAAGGGCCCGGAGCGAACGTCGGTCGCCGCCGCGGGGACCGTGCTCGACGGGAGCGGTCCGGAGGCGCCGGGTGACTTCGCCGTGACCCCGGCCGAGACCACCTCTCCGGCCGTGGAGAAGACGAAGGCCGCCGAGGAGCCGGTGAAGGAGAAGCCGGTGGAGAAGGTGCCGGTGCCGGAGAAGGCCGAGGACGCGCCGAAGAAGGCCGCCGAACCGAAGGCGCAGCCGAAGAAGGAGAGCGCGGAGAAGAAGTCCGACGCCGCCAAGAAGCAGCCCGCGACGGCCGCCGCTCCCGCCGTCACGTTCAGCGGGCCGGTCTCCTTCCGCAGCCACCTCTCGGGCCGCTGCATCGACGTACCGGTCCACGACTTCAGCCACGGCAAGGCCCTGACCGTGTGGGACTGCACAGGCGCCCCCGCGCAGAAGTACCAGTTCGACTCCGACGGCACCAGCCGAATCAAGGGCCTGGTCCTTGACGTGGCCAACGCCAACTTCAGCGACGGCACCCCCCTCCAGATCGCCTGGTGCAACGGCAACGCCGCCCAGAAGTTCGCCCTGAACGGCGCCCACGATCTGGTCAACACCGTCGTCGGCATGTGTGTCGACATCGCCGGCGCCAACCGGAACAGCGGGGCGGCGCTGCAGTTGTTGCACTGTTCGGGCAACCCCGCCCAGAAATGGAGCACCTGACCACAGCTCCCCGACGCCGGGAGCACCGCTCCCGGAACCCGTACCCGCCGGGG
>NZ_RBLN01000051.1:0-10841 GCF_003989405.1 Micrococcus sp. HSID17227
GCGCGGCCGGTCCGGGTCGGGAGCATCGGGGCGATCAACTCCCATTGGGTGTCAGAGAGCATCTGGAACCGGGACATGTCCCCAGGGTCTCAGCTGACTCGTGCATCTATTCTCAGACACGCCCTAGCCCCGGTGGGGGACTGACCGCACCACCCCTGCCCTGGGTTGCCCATTTCCGGCCCCCGTGGACCCTTCACTGGCTCAACTGGCCGTCAGCCGCACCTAAAGCCCCCGGCCGCGCCCCACCGGTGAGCGCAGGGTCCGCCAATACCTCCGGGTGACAGCGGCACGCAGCCCCGGTACGCCACCGGCCTCACCCAGCAACTGATCAGCCATGCCCGGCCCCGTCGCGCCCGCCTGCGACACGGGGCCGGATGACGGAAAGAAGAACCGATGACCTCCTCACTGACCACCCGCCGCACCTTCCTGGGCGCCTCCGTCGGGGCCCTGGCGCTGGCCGGGCTGGCCGCCTGCGCCGATCCCGTCATCAGCCCCCAACCGTCAGGGCGCATCCTGCCCACCGACCCGCTGGTCGCCGAGTACGAGAAACGACGCGCCGCCTCGGGCACCACCGTCACCCACCGGCTCTCCGCCGCACCCCTCGAGACCTCCCTCCAGGGTCGGGGCCTGACCACCTGGGGATACAACGACGGCCTCAACGGGCCGCTGCTGCGCGCCCAGACCGGGGACCTGCTCAAGGTCAGCGTCGCCAACGACCTGCCCGAGGACACGAGCGTGCACTGGCACGGGCTGGCCCTGCGCAACGACGCCGACGGAGTCCAGGGGGTGACCCAGGACCCCATCGCCGCCGGAGGACGCTATACGTACGGCTTCCGGCTGTCCCATCCGGGCACGTACTGGTACCACTCCCACTTCGACACCCAGCGCGAACGCGCCCTGTACGGGGCCCTGATCGTCGAGGACCCCAACGAGCCCCTCAGCTACGACCAGGAATGGGTCGTGATCCTGGACGACTGGCTCGACGGGATCACCGGAACACCGCAGGACGTCGTCGAGGAACTCTCCGCCGGGATGGACATGTCCGGCGACATGGAGGGCATGGCCGGCATGGCGGGCATGGACCACGGGTCCATGAGCCAGGACAGCTCCTCGGGCATGCCCATGAAGCACATGCTCATGGGCGCTGAGAGCGACTATCTGGGCGGGGACGCCGGCGACGTGAAGATCCCCGTGCACCTGTTCAACGGCCGCCCCCCATCCGACCCGGACACCTTCTCCAGCACCCCGGGCAACCGGATCCGCCTGCGCTTGATCAACGCGGCCGGAGACACCGCCTACCGGGTCGGGATCCCCGGCCAGGAACTGACCATCACCCACACCGACGGGTTCCCGGTCCAGCCCCGCCAGGCCGATGCCGTCGTCCTGGGGATGGGCGAACGCCTGGACGTGCTGATCACCCTCGGCGACCAGGCGGTGCCCGTACTGGCCCTGCCCGAGGGCAAGACCGGCCACGCCTACGGCATCATCGCAGCCGGTCCAAAGACCACGCTCTCCGGTCGGCTCCCACAGACCCTGGGCGGAACCGTGCTCGATGGCAGCCGACTGAAGGCACACGAATCCGTCCTGCTCCCACCCAAGGACCCGACCACGACCCACGGGGTACGCCTCACCGGATCGATGATGGAGTACGACTGGGGCATCAACGGGCGACGCTTCGACCCGGCCAACCCCTTCGAGGGCGCCTTCGAACTCCGGTTGGACGAACGCGTGCGGGTCACGATGACCAACGACACCGACATGTGGCACCCCATGCACCTGCACGGCCACACCTTCCAGCTGGCCGACCATGGCGCCCGCAAGGTCACGGTCATCATCAAACCCCGGCAAACCATCGTCTTCGACTTCGAGGCGGACAACCCGGGCCAGTGGCTAACCCACTGCCACAACGCCTACCACGCCGAGGCCGGGATGATGGGCGTCTTCTCCTACATCCACTGACCCTCCCGCCCGGCCCACACCCCTCCATCCACGGGGGCATCGCACGGTGGCCGCCCAGGAAAGAACATGCCTTTATCGCTCACCCCCACCCACCGTGCCCAGCCCGCCCGAGACCTCTGGCCCGGCACCCCCGTCCTGACCCGTAGGAGGAAAGGGTCTGCCGTGAGTTTGGTTGACATCTGATCTGTGGTCCCGGGAGGGACTGCTGGAAGGATGACCCCATGCCCGCTGCATACCCCCGAGAGTTCCGCCAGGACGTGGTCGCGATCGCCCGTAAGGGTCAGATGCCGATCGCGCAGGTCGCGAAGGACTTCGGCATCGCCGAGTCCTGCCTACGGCGCTGGCTGGCCCAGGATGATGTCGAGGCCGGGATCCGGCCCGGCATCACCAAGGCTGAGAACGAGGAGCTGAAGGCTCTCAAGCGCCGCAACCGCGAGTTGGAGATGGAGAACGAGGTCCTACGGCGTGCGGCCGCGTATCTGTCCCAGGCGAACCTGAAATTGGGTCAGTCCCCAAAATGACCTATCCCGTCGTGAAGGACCTGGCCCGCGACGGGATTGCCGTGAAACTCTCCTGCCGGGTCCTCGGGTTCTCCCGTCAGGCCTACTACCAGTGGCTGGCCGAACCTGTCAGCGAGCGGGAATGGTCCGACGCGCATGCCGCCAACGCCGTCCTCGATGCCCATGCCGATGACCCGGAGTTCGGATACCGGTTCCTGGCTGATGAGCTCCGCGGCTGTGGCCTGGCCGTGTCGGACCATCAGGTGTTGAAGGCCTGTCGGCTCGTGAAGGTCCGCTGCTGCCACTCGATCCGTCGCGGCTCGGGCAAGCGTCCTGGCCCTGCCGTTCATGATGATCTGGTTCGTCGTGAGTTCGCCGCTGAGAAGCCGAACCAGCTGTGGCTCACGGACATCTCAGAGCATTGGGCCGGGGATTCCAAGCTCTATCTCTGCGCGGTCAAGGACGTGTTCTCGAACCGGATCGTGGGCTACTCGATCAATCGGCGGATGAGCTCGCAGCTGGCCGTGGACGCCCTGCAGATGGCTCTGGGCCGGCGTGGAGGCAAGGCCGAGGTGCAGGGTTGCCGGGTGCATTCGGATCGAGGATCGCAATTTCGAGCCAGGCGGTTCGTGGAGACGCTCCGGGTCAACGGCCTGGTCGGGTCGATGGGCAGGGTCGGTGCTGCTGGGGACAACGCGGCAATGGAATCCTTCTTCGCGCTGTTGCAGAAGAACGTGCTGAACCGGCGTCGCTGGCAGTCCTTCGACCAGCTCCGGCTCGCGATCGTGAGCTGGATCGAGCGGACCTATCACCGCCGTCGTAGGCAGGCCCGTCTCGGGAAGCTCACCCCTGTCGAGTTCGAGATGGTTCAATCAGTCCAGGCGGCTGCCGCCGCCTGATAACTCGTGTCAAGCAAACTCATGGCAGACCCTTCTCACGCGCCTGAATCTCGCCGTCATGGATCGACAGCACCTCGGTCTGTGCGCCAGCCCGCTCCAGAAGCGCCGCGCAGGCTCTGACTGACCGACATCAGGAAGCACTTCACGGCTGAGGAGAAGCTCTGTCTCTGCGCGAACAAGGCCGTCGCAGGCCGCGGCGGTGCAGCCGTGGTGGCTGGGTGCCTGGTGCACGAGGACCGGGGCTCGCAGTTCCGATCTGGCCTATTTCAGGACGCGCGCACCCGTCATGGGCTGATCGGCTTCGTACTCGACGTCCTGACGCGCGGTTCTGCCGGCCGGTCGGCCTGATCCCGCGCTCCGGGTGATCACGGCGTCGGATCGAGCCTGACAGGTCAGCGTCGGCGCCGTGGTGGATGGCATGCACCACCCCCACGAGCGCCGTGTCGCGTTCAGCACTCTGGTGGGCCTACCTGCCCCCTCACTCCGCCAGGAATTCCAGCAGGATCCGGTTGAACTCCTCGGAGTGGCTGATGCTGAAGCCGTGCGGGGCATCCTTGACGAGTTCGACGCGGCTGCCGTCGATCGCCTTGTGCGTCCGCTTGCCGGAGCCCTTGAACGGCACGATCTGGTCGGCGTCGCCGTGCAGGACCAGGGCCGGCACGGTCACTGCCGGCAGGTCGCGGCGGAAGTCGGTGGCCCCGAACGCGTCCATGCAGGCCAGCGCCGCCGTCTGGTCGGACTGCAGCGCCATCCGGATGGCCTCCTGGCGCTGCTCCTCGGTGACCTTGAGGCTGCTGGTCAGGCCGGCCAGCTTGGGGGTGGAGAAGAACGTCGTCGTGAAGTCGTCGAAGAACGACTCGCGGTCCTTCTCGAGACCCGCGCGCATCTCGGCGGCCTGCTTCTCGGTCAGCGGGCCGTCGGGGTTGTCGTCGGTCTTCAGCAGGTACGGGGGCACCGCGCCGGCGAACACCACCGAGTGGATCCGGTCCGCGCCGAACCGGGACATGTAGCGCGCCACCTCGCCACCGCCCATCGAGAAGCCCACGAGCGTCACGTCACGCAGGTCGAGCTCGGTGAGCAGACCGTGCAGGTCGGCGGTCATCGTGTCGTAGTCGTACCCGCCGGCGGGCTTCTCCGAGGCACCGAAGCCCCGCCGGTCATAGGTGATCACGCGGTAGTGCGGGGACAGGGCTGCGACCTGGTCCTTCCACGAGTCGAGGGTCAGCGGCCAGCCGTGGATGAGGACCACGGGACGCCCGTGGCCGGCCTCCTCCACGTTCAGTCCGATCGTGCCGTGGTCCGTGGGGATCTGCATGAGGGTCATGTGCGTCTGCCTTCCTGTGCTCTCGGGGGACGACGGCGGCGCTCGGCCGCCGCTTCCTCCTCACGCTAGGCACGCGCTCGGCACGTGTCAGGCTTCGGTCTCCGCCATCCTGCGCAGCGTCAGCGCGTTGAACGCGGCGTGGCCGTGGTTGTCGTTGTTGAAGTAGACGTAGGCGGGGCGCGCGCCCGCCGCGTCCGCGCCGGTCAGCTCCCGCAGCCGCTTCACCCAGGGGGAGAGCTCGGCGTCGGAGAACGAGCCGCCGTAGCGCCAGTCCGGGTCCGCGTTGTGGAAGCGCACGTAGGCGAGGCGCCCGGTCGCGCGCAGCACCGGCTCCCGCCCGGCGATCACCGAGACCACGAACCCCGCCCCGTGCCGGTCGAGGAGGTCGAACACGTCCTCGTCCAGCCAGGACTCGTGCTGGACCTCCACCGCCACGCGCACCCGCTCGGGCAGCAGGCCGAGGAACCCGGCGAGTCGGTCGTCGTCGCGGTGCAGGTTGGCCGGCAGCTGCAGCAGCAGCGGCCCGGCGTGGTCACCGAGCAGGTCCAGCGTGTGCACGATGCGCTCCACCCAGTCCTGCGGCTCGTTGAGCTTGCGGTAGTGGGTCAGGTAGCGGGAGGCCTTGACGGCCATCTCGAAGCCGGCGGGCAGGCGCTCGCGCCAGGCCTCGACGGTGCTGTCCGCCGGCCAGCGGTAGTGGGAGCCGTTGAGCTCGACCGTCCGGAATCGCTCCGTGTAGTGGTCGAGCTGATCGGCGATCCGCAGCCCCTGCGGGTAGAAGGTCCCGCGCCAGTGCCTGTAGGTCCAGCCGGAGGTCCCGATCCGCACGTCCATCCCCCGACGATAGCCCCGGCACGGGTTCCCGGGTCTTGCCTTGACCCGCCGCGGCAGGCGTAGCGTCCCGCTGATCATCGCGGTGGCTCAGAGGTACGACCGGAAGATGGGCATCGGCTCCCTGATCGCCACGATGCTCCCGTCCTCGATCGCCTTCCTGCCCGCGTGCACCGGCATGGTCATCGGCTGGATGCGGCTGGACCTGCCGATGGGCCCGAATGCCCCGGTCCAGTGAACGCCGTGACCGGCCCGGCGCCCGCCCGCCTGCCCGTCCACTACTGTGACCAGGAATGGACACGACGCGATTCGACGACGACCTGCGCGCGATGCTCGACGAGGTGGAGTCCGACCGCCGCGGCGAGCCCTCCGACTACCTCGAGGACGTCGCTGGCCAGCATGTGGACGGCCTCGCCGTGGCGGTGTGCACGGTGGACGGCCACCAGGCCGCCGCCGGGGAGACCGAGCACGCCTTCGCGCTGCAGTCGGTCTCCAAGGCCCTCACCTACGCGGTGGTGCTGCAGGAGATCGGCCTGGACCACGTGCTGGAGCACGTGGGCGTCGAGCCCTCCGGTGAGTCGTTCAACCACCTGTCCCTGCACGACGACGGCCGGCCGTGCAACCCGCTGATCAACGCCGGCGCCATCCTGGTCCACTCCCTCCTGCCCGCCGGGGACGAGGACGAGCGGACGGCCCTGCTGCTGCGCCGCTACAGCGCGCTGGCCGGCGTCGAGCTGGAGGTCAGCGAGGACGTCCTCGACGCCGAGCGCACCCGCGCCGACCGCAACCTGGGCCTGGCCCACCTGCTCGCCGACGCCGGCCGGCTGCCCATCTCGGCCCGCGAGGCCGTGGCCGGGTACCTCGCGCAGTGCTCGGTCCTGGTCACCGCACCCCAGCTGGCCGTCATGGGCGCCACCCTCGCCGCTGGCGGCACGAACCCCGTGACAGGGGAGCGGGTGCTGGACGAGTGGGTAGCGCAGCAGGCGATGTCCGTGATGCTCACCTGCGGCATGTACGACGCCAGCGGCCAGTGGGTGGCCGAGGTCGGCGTGCCCGCGAAGTCCGGCGTCTCGGGCGCGCTGCTCGGCGCCGTGCCCGGGGCCCTGGGCATCGCCACGTGGTCGCCGCGCCTGGACGAGCAAGGTAACTCCCGGCGTGGCATCGGGTTGTTCGAGGGGCTCAGCGCACGCTGGGACCTGCACGTGCTCCAGCACCGTGGCGCCCTGCGCGGCCTCAGCGGGCCCCGCTGACCCCGCGTTGACGCCTAGCCGCCGCGGCGCCGTCGTCGCGTGGGCCACGCCGCCGACGACGCCGCGCCCCGTCCCTTGTCACCCTCTGGCGCTCGCCTCGTAGCATCGGGCCCATGACCACTCCAGAGAAGAAGGACGACGCCCCCGCGATCCCCGTGCGGGACTCGCAGCTGGCCCACGACGACCCGCGCACCCGCCACCCGAAGCTCCGCGTCGCCAAGCAGCGCCAGCCCGAGCCGGGCCTGGACGTGAAGACGGATCCCGTCCCGGACATCGGTCTGGACTCGTACCGGGGGATGGGCCGGCTGACCGGCCGCAAGGCCCTGATCACCGGCGGCGACTCCGGCATCGGTGCCGCGGTCGCCATCGCCTACGCCCGTGAGGGCGCGGACGTCGCCATCGCCTACCTGCCTCAGGAGCAGCCCGACGCCGACCGCGTCCTGGCGGCGATCGAGGCGGCCGGGCGCACCGCCGTCGCGTTGCCGGGCGACCTGATGGACGCCGACTACCGTGCCTCCCTCGTGGACGAGGCCGCGCAGCGCCTCGGCGGCCTGGACATCCTCGTGAACAACGCGGGCAAGCAGTTCATCTCCGATGACCTGACCGATCTCACCGACGAGCAGGTCCACGAGACGTTCCAGATCAACATCATGTCCATGTTCACGCTCAGCCGCGCCGCGCTGAAGCACATGGGCCCGGGCAGCACGATCGTGAACACCACCTCGGTGCAGGCCTACAACCCCAACCCGAGGCTCCTCGACTACGCGGCCACCAAGGGCGCCATCAACAACTTCACCAAGGGCCTGGCCGAGCAGCTCGGCCCGAAGGGCATCCGTGTCAACGCGGTGGCGCCCGGGCCCATCTGGACGGTGCAGCACGTGTCCTACGGTGAGCCCGAGGAGAAGTTGCCCGAGTTCGGCCACAGCACCCCCATCGGCCGCGCCGGCCAGCCCGTGGAGATGGCGCCCGCCTACGTGTTCCTTGCCTCGGGCGAGTCCAGCTACGTCAACGGCGAGACCCTCAACGCCAACGGCGGCACGCCCACCCCGTGACCGCCCGCCTCCTCGCCGACGTCGACACCGGCATCGACGATGCCTGCGCCCTGCTTTACCTCGTGGGCGCCCACCGCCTCGGCGCCGGTCCCGAGCTCGCGGCCGTCACCACCACGGGCGGCAACGCGACCGCCCGGGACTGCGCCCTCAACACCGCCGCGGTGCTGGACCTGGCCGGTCGGGCCGACGTCGAGGTGGCCGTCGGTGCCGAGACCCCGCTGCGCCGCCCTGCGGTCACCACCCCGGAGACCCACGGCGACGGCGGTCTCGGCCATGCCCGGATCGTTCGGCGCCCCGAGCGGCTCTCGTCCCGGCCCGCCGTGGACGTGTGGCTGGACGAGCTGCGGGCCCACCCCGGGGAGACGACGATCCTCTGCACCGCGCCGCTGACGAACCTGGCCCTCGCTCTGCGCGCCGAGCCGCGCCTGCCGTTCCTCGCCCGCGGCATCGTGATCATGGGCGGCTCCTTCTATCATCCGGGCAACACCACGCCCACCGCCGAGTGGAACACCTGGGTGGACCCGGACGCCGCGAAGGAGGTGTTCACGGCCTTCGAGGGCCTGCCCGAGGATCGCCTGCCGGTGGTCTGCGCGCTCGAGACCACGGAGCGGATCGAGTACACGCCGGCCCTGCTGGACGGCCTCCTGGCCGACGCCGGGGCCCACCCCGTCGGCTGGTCCGCGGACCGACCGCGGGTCGCCGGGCCGGACGCCGCCACCGGCAGCCCCGTCCTGGACGTGCTCGCCGACGCGCTGCGCTTCTACTTCGAGTTCCACCACGACTACGACCAGGGCTACATCGCCCACCTGCACGACCTCTTCGCCGCCCAGGTGGCCGCGGGCCAGGCCCGCATCGCCACGCGGGCCACCGTCGTCGACGTCGAGGCGGACTCGGAGCTGCTGCGCGGCACGACCGTCCACGACACGCGGGACATCTGGGGCAGGCGCCCCAACGCCCGGCTCGTCACGGCCAATGACCCCGCTGAGGTGTTCGCGGCCTTCGCCCGCGCGGTGGGCGCCGTCGTCGCGGGGGAGCGGACGTCCGACGGCGGCGCCCCGGCCCGGTGACCGCCGTCGGGAATGCCGGCCGCCCGCGCGCGGTTGCATCCGACGCATCCGCCCGACCCCGACCTTGCAGGAGCTCCCTCATGACCAGTGTGCCCACCGTCCCCTTCCACGACGGCCAGCAGATCCCGCAGCTCGGGCTCGGCGTGTGGCAGGTCGAGGACGACGTCGCCGCCGACGTCGTCGAGCAGGCGATCCGCGCCGGCTACCGCCACATCGACACCGCCGCGATCTACGGGAACGAGGAGGGCGTGGGCCGCGGCATCGCCGCGTCCGGTGTCGCCCGCGAGGAGCTGTTCCTCACCACCAAGGTGTGGAACTCGGACCAGGGCTACGAGGAGGCGCTCGCCGCCCTCGACGCCTCGCTCGACAAGCTCGGCACCGACTACGTCGACCTCTACCTCATCCACTGGGCCAAGCCTGCGCAGGGGAAGTACGTGGACACCTGGAAGGCCCTGATCGAGGCGCAGAAGCAGGGCAAGGTGCGCTCGATCGGCGTCTCCAACTTCCCGGCCGCCCAGCTCGAGGAGATCATCGAGGCCACCGGTGTGGTGCCCGCGATCCACCAGGTCGAGACCCACCCGTACTGGCAGCAGCGCGAGCTGCGCGAGGTCGAGGGCCGCCACGGCATCGTCCACGAGTCCTGGTCCCCGCTCGGTCAGGGCGGCGACCTCCTCGCCGATCCCGTGGTCACGGAGATCGCCGAGGTCCGCGGCGCGACGCCGGCCCAGGTGGTCATCGCGTGGCACCTCGCCCAGGGCTTCGTGGTCATCCCCAAGTCCGTGACGCCCGAGCGCATCGTCTCGAACCTCGAGGCCGCGGGGGTGGAGCTGACCGCCGACGACGTCGCCCGGATCGACGCCCTCGACCGCGAGGACGGCCGCCTCGGCCCCGACCCGGCGGTCATCGACTTCTGATCCAGCCGCCACCGCGCGCACCCGGCCCGTCCCCCTGGGGGCGGGCCGGTGATAGTTTTGCTCGAGAATGCCCGGTGGCCGCCGCGCCGCCCGGGCGCATCTGTCCAGGCACTCCACGGAAGGCATGCACCATGTCCCACCAGGCTCCCCCCGCCGATGCGTCGAAGGCCCGCGCGCCGCGGACCGCCGTCCCGGTGACCCCGCAGACCCGCGCGAGCTCGCTGACCGACCTGCTCGGCGCCGTCGTGCGCCTGTTGCCCCTGCAGATGAAGGACGAGCTCGCGCTCGCCAAGGGACACGTGGCCGCGAAGGGCAAGAAGGCCGGCATCGGCGCCGGCGTCGCGGTGGTGGGCCTGTTCTTCCTCGCGCTCATGGTGGTCGCCCTCGTGGTGACGTTGGTCGGCGCCTTCGCCGACCCGAGCTTCTGGTTCCCGGCGCTCATGGTGGCGCTCGCGTTTCTCGTGCTCGGCCTGATCTTCGCCGGCGTCGGCCTCGTGATGGTCAAGGGCGCCATGCCGCTCGTGCCGCAGGAGACCGTGCGCAACCTCGAGTACGACCTCGGCTACCTCAAGGAGGGCAACGCCTTCGACCCGGCCGAGTACGACCGCCTCAAGGCGGAGCGCGCCGAGGCCAAGCGTGTCGAGGCCGCCCGTGAGGCCGAGCGGAAGAAGGTGGAGAAGGAGGAGAACAAGAAGGCCCGCAAGAACGGCGAGGCCGCTCCCCACCCGGACCGCGACGACGCCACCGAGGCCGAGATCCGTCGCCGTGCCGACCTGCGCCGCCGCCACCTGGGCGACATCCGCTCCGGCCTGGACGAGAAGACCAACGTGAAGGGCCAGCTCGCGGCCTTCGCCGCCCAGCGCAAGGGTCGCGGCGTCACCCCCGAGACCACGCACGCCACCGAGCAGACCGCGCCGTTCACCGGTGCCGCCCGCGCGGGGGAGCGGACCGCCGAGGCCGAGGACTACGTGAAGGACCACTGGCAGCCGCTCGCGCTGCTCGGCGCCTCCTCCGCCGCGTTCGTGGCGCTCGCCGGCCGCCTGCG
>NZ_RBLN01000005.1:0-32030 GCF_003989405.1 Micrococcus sp. HSID17227
GGTCTGAGCTCGGCGACGCTGGCCCACGGGCTGCCGCCTGCCGCTCCCCCGGTGGTGCGGGCGTGGGCGGCGGAGACGAGCTCGCACAGGGAGCGGTAGCCGGAGCCATGACAGCCTCCTCGGGCGAGCACGACCACGCGGCCGGCGTTCTCGTCCTCGCTCCACCGGACGGCCAGGTCCACGCCCACGATCGGGGTGATGCCGTGGCGCAGGCAGGCGCCCACGTGCTTGGCCATGCCGTAGAGCCCGTCCCGGTCGGTGCAGGCCAGCAGGTCCATGTCCGCGGCCGCGGCGGCGGCCACGAGGTCCTCGGGCCAGCTGACCCCGTAGTGGGCGCTGAACGCGGAGGCGACGTGCAGGTGGGCGAAGGGTGCGGCGGTGCGTCCGGCCGCGGTGGCCCGGCTCATGCCGACCGCCTCAGGTCCTGGGCGTGCTCGTGGACGCGCACGAGCCGCCACCGGCCGGAGTCCAGGTGGTGGGCGACGTCGAGGGTCTGCAGGGGCGCGGCGCCGACCCGGGCCAGGCGGACCTGCAGCCGCCACATCTCGTGGTCGACGAGACCGGCGCCGCGGCCCTTCTCCGCGCGGACCTCCTCCGCCCACCAGCGGCGCCGCTCGAACCAGCGCACGGGGCGCTCTGCGAGGACGTAGTCCCGCCCGTTCCAGCGCAGCCCCTGCGGGGTGCCGTCTGCCCCGCACTCCACCGCCACCGACTGTGTGAGGACTCCCATTCTGCTTCTCTCCCTGTGCACTGCTGACCGGACCGACGACGGGGTGCCGTCGGGCGATGGGAGCGCGGCCCGTCCGGCGGACCGGACGCGGGGAAGAAGTGGGAAGGTGGGGCCGCACCCCCGATCGTACTCGAATATGTGTTCGAATGCGATGGAGGCGAACGTAGGGCGGCCGCCGGACACGTTAAGGACGCATGGCCCCCGGGATGGGAGGGACCGAGTCCTGACCGCGGACCTCGACCCGACCCTGGGGCGCACATGCACGAGAAAATCGTCTCTTGGGCCGGAAGAAGTGCGCCGGCACGGTCCTGTGGACAATGCGAGCAGGACCACAATCCGCCTGCGTATACTCCGAACCAACCGGGCCTCGCATGCCACGGGCACCGCGCTGCGGGATCAGCGCGGGAGGCGCGGACACACGACGGACGTCCAGTTGGAGGGGAAATGTCTCTCACCGCACCCGGGCGCGCCCTGCGCCGCCACCGATTCGCCCAGGCCGGCACGCTCAGCGTGGCCTTGGCGCTCGCACTGACCGCCTGTGGCGGGCAGTCCGAGCCCGCCGAGTCGTCGACGACGTCACCCTCGTCCGCCAAGCCCGCCGTCGAGACGTCCGCGCCCGCGAGCACGAGCGAGACCGCGGGCGTCAGCTCATCCCCCACGGCCACGGAGAGCAGGTCCGGCGAATACGTGCCCGCATCTGCCGACGGTCCCGCTCAGAACGTGCCCAAGCCGGAGATGCCCGCCGCCATGAAGGAAGAGACCAAGGAGGGCGCCGAGGCGGCGATTCGCTATTTCTGGGAGGCGACTTATTTCCTGCAGCAGACGGGTGAGCCCCAACCTCTGCAAGAGGTATCAGGCAAGACTTGCAAATTTTGCGAGCAGTACAAGCAGTCAATGACAGGTCTATATGAGAACGACGGATGGATGTCTGGCGACGGCCCAAGCATCACCTCCATGGCGACCCAGCCATCTACAGACGGATATATAGCAACACTTCTCATCGATCTGAGCCCTGAGACTGCCCGTGACTCCAAGGGAAAAATTCTTCCCGGCGGAGAGGTTTCAGCCTCACCTGAAAGTCCGTGGATTGCAGAACTTTCCTACTCAAGTGACCTTGGACATTGGGTCGTAGACAGCATGACGCTCGAGTCTCCAGCCGGATGACCAGCATGAAACCTAGGCTTTTCCTGTGCGGTTTCGCTCTTACCTCCCTGCTCCTTACTGCACAGCCCGCCGCCTCCGAAGAACCCGTAGTCAAATGTGGCACCCAGGGAAATTCCTATGGAATAGGCGACAACGCCGTGAAGTCTGAAGTAAATTGCACCGATCCGTCGGAGATTTCTTCACCTGGAACAGACGGTGCAAACTCGTCGGCTCCCGTGGCATCCCACCTAGAGCACAAGACGGTCAGTGCGTGCATCCCAGGGCAGCTCGGCAACTCGGATTTCGAGAGCTGCCGAGAGCAGGAGGACAACTTCTGCCCCGAGGGTTCATGGATCCGGGCGCAGACCATAGACACCCGTCAACCTGATGCGAATCCCGTCTATGGCGCCCCCAAATGTTGGACGGCCAAGGCCTCCAGCAACGGCGCCCCGCCCGTCTCCATCGACGAGGTCCGCACGCTCCTCGTGCTGGAGCCTGAGATCCGGTCGGACAATGGCGGACGCGGGATCCGCAATGCGGAGACGAACTTCTACGCAGACGCCGAGACGCGCACGCTCGTCACCACCCTCAACGGGGTCGAGGTCGAACTCCGCGCCACGCCGGTGAGCTTCCACTGGGATTACGGGGACGGGTCCCCCACCAAGACCACCTCGGTCGCAGGCCAGAGCCAGCCGGAGTTCAACGTCCCCACCCCCACGAGCCACGTGTACGAGGACACCGGGCAGTACACGGTCCGCCTCACCACCGTGTACATCGGCGAATACCGGGAGGCCGGGGGCGAGTGGGTGCTCATCCCGGGCACCATCAGCCTCGACTCGGCCCCTGTCACCGCGAATATCTGGCGCACCATCACCCGCAATGTCGCCGATGACTGCAGCGTCGACTCCTCAGCCTGGGGCTGCACCGGCCCCATCGAATCCGCTCCGGCCGGCTGAGCACAGACCGCGGGGCGGCCGACGGTCTCCCGTCCACCGCCCCGCGGCCCCCTCGTCGGCCGGGTGTGTCAGACCCGGCGCACCCGCCCCCGGGCCATGAGCACGAGTCCCGCGCCGAGGGCCGCGAGCGCTCCGAGCGCGCCCGCCGGAACCTCACGCCCGGTCTCGACCGTGTCCGGGGTCGTGTGGGTCTCCTCCCCGCCCGTTCCCTCCCCCGGTTCCTCCCCGGCCACGGGAGCCGGAGTGTCGACGGGCTCCTGCTCGGCGGGCGGCACCGGGTCCGCCTCGCCGGGAGACGGGGCGTCCTCCCCCGCCGGCACGTTCAGGGCCCAAGGCTTCTGCCCGTCCGCGAGCAACTCGACGAGTGCGAAGACGGCGGACCGCTCCGCGTCCTGGGTGATGATGACGTCCTCACCCTCGGTCACCCCGTCCAGCGACCAGTCGAGGACGAGGCGGTCGTCGGTCGGGTATGTCGCGTCGGCGAGGTAGTGAAACCCGGTGAAGGAGTCCACCGTGGTGTCGCGCCAGAGGGCACCCCAGCGCGGACCCCACGAGAGTTCCGCAACCGCCGCGTCGTCGCCCAGGCCTTCGGACCGGAACGGCAGCAGCACGCCCGGCTCGGCGTGCTCCAGCGTGAGGAACCGCTCGGGGTAGTCCCCGAACACGGGGTCGGCCAGGCTGTGCTCGCCCCACGCGTAGACGAGCCCGGCAGAGGGGCCTATGTTGCCCTCCGGAGTGCCGGCAGCCTCATCGTAGAGAGCGGCGGCCACCGGGGTGCCGTCCACGGACAGGGTGAACAGGAGATGACCGTCTCCGGCCTCACCGTGGCACCCCGCCGAAAGATGCGGCGCTCGCGCCGGCCCGGTGACACCCACGCTACGCAGAGCCCATTCTCAGGGGGAGTTCAGGACGGTCTCGGATCCGTCTCGATCCGATCACGATGCCGCGGCGTCGCATTTCCGCGCCTCACGGGCAGGTCATCCCCGTCGCCCCGTCCCTCAGAGCAGCGTTCCCTGCTGCTCTCTCATCTCCTGGGTCAGCTCCGGCCCGTTGTTCCGGACATTCCCCACAGCGCCCCCCACGGGCCGCAGCGACCAGCCCGCCGCGACGTCGTACGCGCCGGCGCACACCTCGCCCACGAGGGCGTCGGCTTCTTCGGCGGACCCGAGCGTGTCCGGGGCGAGCCACCGGTCCATCGTCTCGGCGTCCATGGGCACGGGCAGCCGGTCGTGCAGCTGGCCGAGTGCGGCGAGCACCGGATCGTCGTCGTCCGCGTCGGGCCCGGCCATGGTGAGGATCGTCGTCGAGAGGACCCAGGCGTCCTCCCCCGCCGCCTTGGCCTCGGGGTCCTGCCACCACTCGTACAGGCCGGCGAACCAGATGACCGGCCCCTCGCCGTCCCCGGCCCCGGCCGGGTGCACGTAGTAGGGCTGCTTCTTCGCGGCCCGCCCGTCGGGACCCTTGGCGCCAGGCTCCGGCGTCTTCCACTCGTAGTAGCCCTCCACCGGCACGGCGCAGCGGCGGGCGCGGACGGCGGCCCGGAACGTCGGCTTGCAGGCCACGGTCTCCGAGCGCGCGTTGAACGCACGGGACCCCACGGACAGCTCCTTCGCCCACGGCGGCACCAGGCCCCAGCGGGCCACGTGGATCCGCCGGGTCACCCCGGCACCGCCGTCGCCCCCACGGGTGCCTCCGGCACCGCCGTCGTCCGCGTGCGCCACGAGGATCGGCACCTCGGCTGTCGGCGCCACGTTCCAGCTCTGGCGCAGCACCAGCTCCTCATTCGTCTCGGCATCGCCCAGGGCCACCAGGTCGCTCGTGGCGCGGGCCATCACGTAGCGGCCGCACACGTCAGCGGTCCCTCCCGTCCCGGCCACGCTCGACATACATCCACGCGATGCCGAGGGCGAAGCCCATCATCGCGCAGCCGAGCACAGTGCCCCAGGGCCTCTCGGTGCCCAGTCCGAACACCACCCCCAGGCCGACGCCGATCAGCAGCCCCACCAGTGGGATGCGCCACTGAGCGAGCGCCCCGGTGCCGTTCCGGGCACCGGCCGGAGCCCCGGCTGGAGCCTCCGGAGCTTCGTACGCCTCGTCCTCGTCTCTGCCATGTCCTGCCACGGTTCGCCCCTCCGTTCACATCGGTGCTGCGGGTCAGGTTGCAGTCTCCCCCGGCCGCCGCGGCGACACCACACACCAGGCCCCCCGGCTGCTCACCGATGCGTCGCACAGACACCTGTGATGGGATGGGCAGAACGAGCCCGCACGTCGCGCCGCCCCACGCATGCGCGGCATCGGGCAGATCCCCACCACCAGGAGGAACAACGTGTCCCAGAAGGTCCGCGGCGTCGTCGCCATGGCGAAGGACGCCCCCGTCACCATCGAGACCATCGTCATCCCCGATCCGGGACCCGGCGAGGCCGTCGTCGACATCAAGACCTGCGGCGTCTGCCACACGGATCTGCACTACCAGCAGGGCGGGATCGGCGACGAGTACCCGTACCTGCTCGGCCACGAGGCCACGGGTGTGGTCTCCGCGATCGGCGAGGGTGTCGACCACGTCAAGGTCGGCGACACCGTGATCCTCAACTGGCGCGCCGTGTGCGGCGAGTGCCGCGCGTGCCGGAAGGGCGAACCGAAGTACTGCTTCAACACCCACAACGCGACCCAGAAGATGACCCTGGAGGACGGCACGGAGCTGTCCCCGGCCCTGGGCATCGGGGCGTTCGCGGACAAGACGCTCGTCCACGCCAAGCAGTGCACCCAGGTCGACGGCGTCGACACGCCCGAGGAACAGGCCGCGGTCGGCCTGCTCGGCTGCGGGATCATGGCCGGCATCGGCGCGGCCATCAACACCGGCGAGGTCAAGCGCGGCGAGTCCGTGGCCGTGATCGGCTGCGGCGGCGTCGGCGTGGCCTCGATCGCCGGGGCGAAGCTCGCCGGCGCCACCACGATCACCGCGGTGGACATCGACGCCAAGAAGCTCGCCAAGGCTGAGGAGCTCGGCGCCACCCACACCGTGAACTCGAAGGACGAGGACCCCGTGGAGGCCATCCGCGCGGCGACCGGCGGCTTCGGCGCCGACGTGGTCATCGATGCGGTCGGCCGCCCGGAGACCTACGAGCAGGCGTTCTACGCCCGGGACCTGGCCGGCCGCGTCGTCCTGGTGGGCGTGCCCACCCCCGGCATGGAGCTGAAGCTGCCCCTGCCGGAGGTGTTCGGCCGCGGCGGCGCGCTGAAGTCCTCGTGGTACGGCGACTGCCTGCCGGAGCGCGACTTCCCCATGCTCGTGGACCAGTACCGCCTGGGCCGCCTGCCGCTGGACGAGTTCGTCACGGAGACCATCGCCCTGGACGAGGTGAACGAGGCCTTCGAGACGATGAAGTCCGGCGACGTCCTGCGCTCGGTGGTGGTGCTCTGATGGCGCGCATCGATCACCTGGTCACCTCCGGCACGTTCTCCCTGGACGGGGAGACGTTCGACGTGGACAACAACGTGTGGATCGTCGGCGGCGCGGAGCAGTGCGTCGTCATCGACCCGGCCCATGACGCCTCGGCCGTCTGGAAGAAGGTGAACGGCCGCCAGGTGCTGGCCATCGTCCTCACCCACGGCCACGACGACCACATCCGCCAGGTCCAGGAGTTCCGCCAGATGGTGGACGCCCCCGTGCTGCTCCACCCAGCAGACCGCATGCTCTGGGACGACGTCTTCCCCGACGAGGAGCCCGACGGCGCGCTCGCCGAGGGCGACGTCCTGCGCGTGGCCGGCGTCGAGCTGCGGGTGCTGCACACCCCCGGCCACTCCCCCGGCTCGGTCTGCCTGTACGCCCCCGCGCTGGGCGAGGCCGGCGACGACGGCGCCCCGACCGGCGTCGTGTTCTCCGGCGACACCCTGTTCCAGGGCGGGCCCGGCGCCACCGGCCGCTCGTACTCGGACTTCGACACGATCATCGAGTCCATCCGCGAGCGCCTGTTCCCGCTGCCGGAGGCCACCGTGGTCCACACCGGCCACGGCGACTCCACCACAATCGGCACGGAGAAGCCGCACCTGCAGGAGTGGATCGACCGCGGCCACTGAGGACGCGCCGAGGTGGGGAAGAATGGTCCCCCGTGACCATCCTCCCCGCCTCGCCCCCTCCCTCCGTGATCCTGCTCGGCGGCGCGTCGGGCTCCGGCAAGTCCTACCTGGCCCGGCGGCACGGCCGGCCCCACCTCTCGCTCGATGCGTTCTACCGTCCGCAGTCCGACGACGGCGCCGCGGGCGGGCCCGGCCCCGTGTTCCCGCGCACCCCCTACGGTGAGATCGACTGGGACCACCCCGGAACGTGGGATGAGCAGGCGGCCGTGGACGCCGTCGTCGAACTGCTCGAGGAGGGCGCCACGCGCGTGCCCGACTACGACATCTCCACGTCCTCCGTCCGCGGGCACAGCACCGTCGCGCTCGAGCCGGGCGGGGTGATCGTGGCGGAGGGCATCTTCGCCGAGCGCATGCCCGCCGCCCTGGACCGGGCCAGGGTCCGCTACGCGGCCTGGTACATCGACCAGGCGCGGACCACGACGGCGGCCCGCCGGTTCGTGCGCGATGTCGCCGAGCGTCGCAAGCCCGTGCCGTTCCTCGTGCAGCGGGGCTGGTCCCTGTACCGGACGGACGCGGCGCGCCGGGCGGCGGCCGTGGCGGCCGGCTTCACCCCGCGACGCAAGCGGGAGATCATCGCGGATCTCACGGCCTGACGGGCCGCCCGCAGCCGGGCCGCCCGTGCCCTCAGCCGGCGGTGCCCGCGCCGAGGACGGCGAGCTGCTCGTCCACGACCTCGAGCCCGGCGGCGGCGGCCCACGCCGTGTACTCCTCCCGCAGGGCCACGGCGAACGCGGGGACGCTCACCCCGGGACGCACGTCCTCGGCCGCGCCCGCCGTGCGGGGGTCCATGTCCAGGCCGAGCTCCCGGTAGACGTCGACGAGCACGGCCCGCAGCGGGGCGGGGTCGGACACCACCACGTGGGTGGAGAACAGGAACGCCCCCTTCACCACGCGCTGCGCGGAGCCGGCCAGCTTCACCGGGTAGGTCGGCGCAGGACCCTGCACGGAGAACTCACCCGGGCAGTACTCCCCCGGGATCTCGCCCACGGAGGCGGGCACGTCCATGCGCGCGAACGCCCGCACGAACAGGTCGGCGAACTCGGCGAACCGGGCCTGCTGGGTGAGTGCCGCGTCCTCCTGCTGGCTCAGGTGGTCCACCACCAGGCAGCCGTGATGGTAGGCCGCCGCCCGCCCGCCGGCCCGGCGCACCACCGGCGCGAAGCCGTGGGCCCGGGCCGCCGCAGCCGCGGCCGCGAAACCGGGCAGCCGCGCGTCGCGCTGGCCGAACGCGACCGTCGGTTCGGGCACGTAGACGCGGATCAGATCGTCGAGGGCCCTTCCCTCGGCCGCGGCGGCGCGGAAGACGGCCAGCTCGCCCATGGCCCAGTCGAGGTCTTCAGCGGCCCCGAGGGTCCGCTCCTGCACGGCCCAGCGCAGCCGGGGAGCTGGGCTCACAGGCCGCCCTCGACCGGCCAGGAGCGCAGGGTGAGGGTCTGCTCGACGTGGGCGAAGGGGCCGTCGTCGTCGTGGAGGACGGTGCTGGTCAGGCCCACGCCGTCCGGGCCCACCGTGACCTGCCCCGCGAGGCCGAGCCAGTGGCCGGTGGGCTCGCGGTACAGGTGGATCTGCAGGTCCACGTTGGGGAAGAACCACCCGCCCGGCTTCGCCGGCAGGGCGGGGGCGATCCCGTTGGCCGCATCGGTGAGGCTGATCAGGCGCACCAGGTCGCTCGTGCTCTCCCCCGCCACCATCTCGCGGTCCGTGGTGAGCCACACCCGGCCGTGGCCCGGCCCGTGGCCGGGCAGGACGACGCCGTCGAGGGAGGCGATGTACCCGCCTCCCCATCCGTGGAGCGCGTTGTGCGACTGCGCCTGCGAGCGCGGCGGGAGGGGCTCGTCCGGCAGCTGGGCGACGGCGGAGGTGTCCGAGGTGGACAGCAGCCAGGCCCGCAGGATCAGCACGGTGCGGCCCCGGGCGTGGAGCACGGACTCGACGAGCTCGATGGTCCGGCCCGGACGCAGGGTGCGCGTGACCACCTCGAGCTCGCCCGACCAGAGCGTGCCCAGGATGTCGTAGGAGAGCCGTCCCACCCGCAGCCCGGGAGTGGTCTCGTGCGCGGCCACCTCGTGCAGCAGCAGGCCCGAGACGGCGGCCATGTGCATCTCCTCTTCCCGCCATGCGCCCTGGGCGTGCACGGTGGAGCGCACGCGGGAGGTGCGGACGCCGTCGGCGTCCACGGTGGGCTCGCCGAGGCGCACGTAGAAGGCCAGGGGATCGTCGGCGACGGAGGCCGCGGGGGTGGAGGTGATGTCGGTCATGGGCCGAAGTCTGCCAGAACGACGACGACGGCCGGTGACGTCCCCGCGGGATGTCACCGGCCGTCGTCGTGCGGACCGAGCCGGGGTTCAGCGGCGCATGACCTTGCGGGCGATGCCGTTGCCGATCAGCTGCAGCGCCTGGACGAACACGATCACCACGATCACGGCCAGCCAGGTGACCTCCGGACGGAACCGGTTGTAGCCCTCCACGATGGCGAAGTTGCCGACGCCGCCGCCGCCGATGATGCCCGCCATCGCGGACATGTCCACGAGCGAGATGATCACGAACGTGAAGCCGAGGATCAGCGGGCCGAGGGCCTCGGGCAGCACCACGGCGCGCACGATCCGCATGCGGGAGGCGCCCATCGCGCGGGCGGCCTCGATCACGCCGGGGTCCAGCGAGACGAGGTTCTGCTCCACGATGCGGGCGATGCCGAACGTGGACGCCCAGATCATGCAGAACACCACGGCGGTGTTGCCGATGCCGGTGCCGAGCACCGCGATGGTCAGCGGCTGCAGGGCGGCGATGAGGATGACGAACGGGATGGGCCGGATGAGGTTCACGATGAAGTTCGTGACCAGGTAGACGGCACGGTTGGCGAAGATGCCGCCCGGGCGCGTGGTGTAGAGGACGAGCCCGACCAGCAGGCCGAGGATGCCGCCGAGGATGAAGGACCAGCCGACCATGTAGAGGGTGTCCCCCACGGCGGTCATCAGCTCGGGGCCGTAGTACCCCCAGTCGAGGTTCTGGAATCGGTCGATCACTGGTGCACCTCCTGCACGTCTCCGGCGCCGGCCAGGTCCGCGACAAACGCGTCCACCGCGGCGGCCTCGCCCGTGAGCGCCACGGTGAGCAGGCCGTACGCGGAGTCCTTGGTGGCGGACATGCCGCCGTGGACGATCTCGAAGCCCACGCCGCGCGTCGATGCGGTGCCGAGCACCGCCGAGACCGCGGCGGAGTCCTTGAGCGAGACCATGATCAGCCGACCCTCGGTGCGCGCCCGGATGCGGGCCACCTCCTCGGCATTCGGCCGGTCCTTGAGCGCCGTGGCCACGAAGGACGCGGCGTCGGCGGAGTGGGCGGGCCGAGAGAAGAGGTCGTAGACTTTGCCGGACTCCACCACGCGGCCGCTGTCCATCACGGCGACGCGGTCGGCGATCGAGCGGATGACCTCCATCTCGTGGGTGATGGCCACGATCGTGACCCCGAGCTCCTCGTTGACGCGGCGCAGCACGGAGAGCACCTCGTGCGTCGTCGAGGGATCCAGGGCGCTGGTGGCCTCGTCTGCGAGCAGGATCTCCGGCTCGGCGGCCAGGGCGCGGGCGATGCCGACGCGCTGCTTCTGGCCGCCCGAGAGCTGCTCCGGGTAGTGCTTGGCCTTGTCCGCCAGGCCGACGAACTCGAGCAGCTCCGCCACGCGAGCGCGGCGTTTGGACCGCGGCCAGCCGGCCGTGTCCAGAGCGAACTCGATGTTCCCGGCCACCGTGCGGGAGGTCAGCAGGTTGAACTGCTGGAACACCATGCCGATGCGGGTGCGCAGCGGACGCAGCTTCGCTTCGGAGAGATGGGAGACCTGCTGGCCCAGCACAGTGACGGTGCCCGACGTCGGCTTCTCCAGCCCGTTGATCATGCGGATCAGGGTGGACTTGCCGGCGCCGGAGAAGCCGATGACGCCGAAGACCTCGCCGCGGTTCACGGCGAGCGAGACGTCGTCCACGGCCTTCACACCGGCACCCTTCTTGGCGGCGTAGACGCGGCTGACGTGGTCGAAGACGATGACCGGCTCCCCCGGGGCGCCCGCGGAGGGGCGCCCCGGGGTGACCGCGTCACGGTCGGACGTATGGGAACCTGCCATGGATCAGGCGCCCTGCTTCGCGATCGCGTCCTGGTACTGCTTCAGGGTCTCGTCGATCTGGGCGGTGTCGAGCTGCACCGGCACGCTCGTGCCGGAGGAGAGCTTCGCGGACTCATCCAGCACGGGCTGCTCGTGGTACAGGGCCGCGATCTTCTTGTAGGTCTCGTTGTCGCGGTCCTCGCGACGCACGGCGAAGCCGTTGACGTACGGCTTGGCGGAGTCGTCCTCGGGGTCGTCCTTGAACAGGGCGGTGTTCGTGTCGATGCCGGCGTCCGCCGAGAAGGTGTTGTTGATGACCGCGCCCTGCACGGACTCGAGCGCGTTCACGGTCTGCTGCGCGGCCACGGGCTGCACCGTCACGGTGGAGGCGGCCTCGTCGATGTCGCGGACCTCCGGGCGGATGGTCTCATTGGACAGCTTCAACAGGCCGGCGGCGACGAGCACATTGATGGCACGGGCCTGATTCACGGTGTCGTTCGGGATGGCGACGGTGTCGCCCTTCTTGAACTCGGAGACGTCCGTGTACTTCTTGGAGTACAGGGGCAGCGGGATGATCTCGGTGGTCCCGATCATCGTCAGGTCCTTGCCGGAGGCCTGGTTGTAGTCGGCCAAGTAGGCGATGTGCTGGAACCAGTTCATGTCGATGTCGCCGTTGTCCAGCGCCGGGTTCGGCTGCGTGTACTCGGTGAAGTTGCGGATCTCGACGTCGATGCCGTGCTTCTCCTTCGCGAGCTTCACCAGGGCGCGGTGCGACTCGTTCTCGGACACGACGCCGATGCGCACGGTCTGGGCGCCGTCGTCGCTCTTCTCCTCGGCCTGCGAGTTGCAGGCGGTCAGGGCGAACGCGCCGACGGCGGCCAGGGACAGGCCGGCGAAGGAGCGGCGGGAGATGTTCGAGGGGGTCGTCATGGGGTTCTCCTTGGAGGACGGTGCGACGTCGCCGGCGCGGGTGGGCACGGCGGGTGCGGAACGGTGCGGGGTGGGCCGTGCGGTGGGTGATTCCCCGCGGGGCACAGCACGGCGGGCGGGGGGCGAGAGACGCCCCGAGCCGGAGGCCGGGATCCTTTCGAACGCTGCTCTTGCCCGTCCCCAGTCACCGCGGGCTCCCCTCGAGGGGTCTGCACGCAGCGGAGGCAGGCCGCTTCTCGGTCCGTTGCCACCCGTGAACATGGGGTTGGCGAGCGGCTCGTCGTGGGACCACGTGGACCCGCCGAGGCGGGGTCCACAGCCGCTTCTCCTGAAGCTGGGCCCAAGCGTATCGCAGCGTGTGCGCTCCATCGGGCAGGGCGGTGACGCGCAGCGTCATACTGCGGGCCCGGGTGTCGACGTGTGATGCCCCCGCGAGACGACGACGGCCGGGCGCCTCCGCGGGGAGGCGACCGGCCGTCGTCGGGACGGGGCTCAGGCGGACGGGATCAGAAGTCCCAGTCCTCGTCCTCGGTGTTCTCGGCCTTGCCGATCACGTAGGAGGAGCCGGAGCCGGAGAAGAAGTCGTGGTTCTCGTCCGAGTTCGGGGAGAGCGCGGAGAGGATGGCGGGGTTCACGTTCGTGGTCTCGGCCGGGAACATGGGCTCGTAGCCCAGGTTCATCAGCGCCTTGTTCGCGTTGTAGTGCAGGAACTTCTTCACGTCCTCGGCCAGACCGACGGCGTCGTAGAGGTCATGGGTGTACTCGACCTCGTTCTCGTACAGCTCGAACAGCAGCTCGAAGGTGAACGCCTTGAGCTCCTCCCGCTTCTCCTCCGGCAGGGTCTCGATGCTCCGCTGGTACTTGTAGCCGATGTAGTACCCGTGCACCGCCTCGTCGCGGATGATCAGGCGGATCAGGTCGGCGGTGTTGGTGAGGCGGGCGTGCCCGGAGAGGTACATGGGCCAGTAGAAGCCCGAGTAGAAGAGGAAGGACTCGAGCAGGGTGGAGGCGATCTTCTTCTTGTACGGGTCCTGGCCGTCATAGCGCTCCACGATCAGGCGGGCCTTGGCCTGCAGGTTCCGGTTCTCACGGGACCAGCGGAACGCCTCGTCGATCTCCGGGGTGGAGGCCAGCGTGGAGAAGATCGAGGAGTACGACTTCGCGTGCACCGACTCCATGAACGCGATGTTCGTGAGGACGGCCTCCTCGTGCGGGGTCATGGCGTCCGGGATGAGGGAGACGGCGCCCACGGTGCCCTGGATCGTGTCCAGCAGGGTCAGGCCCGTGAACACGCGCATGGAGAGCAGCCGCTCCTCATCCGTGAGGTGGGACCAGGACTGGACGTCGTTGGACAGCGGCACCTTCTCCGGCAGCCAGAAGTTGTTGACGAGGCGGTTCCACACCTCCACGTCCTTCTCGTCCTGAATGCGGTTCCAGTTGATCGCCTCGACGAGGTGGGACTGCTGGGTCTCGGTCACGGCAGGGCACATCCTTCAGAAGAATTCGTTGAGAATCCGCGGATTCCGGGGGCTCTCGAGAGCACGGTCAGCGGGGCGCGGGTCCGGGACAGTCTAGGCCCGCAGGGGCAGCGGCAGCCACTCGGGCAGGTCCGGGCTCACGACGTCGTGGGCCCGCCCCGCCCGGCCAGGCGCGCCGCTCCACTTCGCGGCGGGAAATCGAGCGCACCCGCGCTCAGAAGCGCGGAATACGCGGGATTTCCCGCCACGAAGGGCCGGCTGTCAGAGCATGCAGCTCACGCAGCCCTCGACCTCGGTGCCCTCCAGCGCGAGCTGGCGCAGGCGGATGTAGTAGATCGTCTTGATGCCCTTCGTCCACGCGTAGATCTGCGCGCGGTTCAGGTCACGGGTGGTGGCCGTGTCCTTGAAGAACAGCGTCAGGGACAGGCCCTGGTCCACGTGCTGCGTCGCCGCGGCGTACGTGTCGATGATCTTCTCGTAGCCGATCTCGTACGCGTCCTCGTAGTACTCGAGGTTCTCGTTGGTGAGGTACGGCGCCGGGTAGTACACGCGGCCGAGCTTGCCCTCCTTGCGGATCTCGATCTTCGAGGCCACCGGGTGGATCGAGGAGGTCGAGTTGTTGATGTAGGAGATCGAGCCCGTCGGCGGGACGGCCTGCAGGTTGCGGTTGAAGATGCCGTGCTCCATGACGGAGGCCTTCAGCTCACGCCAGTCGTCCTGCGTGGGCAGGGCGATGCCGGCCTCGGCGAACAGCTCGGCGACGCGCTCGGTGGCGGGCGCCCACTCCTGATCCGTGTACTTGTCGAAGAACTCTCCGGAGGCGTACTTCGAGTCCTCGAACCCGCCGAACCGCTGGCCGGTCTCGATGGCGATCCGGTTCGAGGCCCGCAGCGCGTGGAACAGCACCGCGTAGAAGTACATGTTCGTGAAGTCGATGCCCTCCTCCGAGCCGTAGTGGACGCGCTCGCGCGCCAGGTAGCCGTGGAGGTTCATCTGCCCCAGGCCGATGGCGTGGGAGGCGGCGTTGCCCTTGGCGATGGACGGCACCGACTGGATGTCGGACATGACCGACACGGCCGTCAGCGCACGGATCGCGGTCTCCACGGACCGGCCGAAGTCCGGCGAGTCCATGGTCTTGGCGATGTTCATCGAGCCGAGGTTGCAGGAGATGTCCTGGCCCACGTGGGCGTAGCTCAGGTCCTCGTTGTACTCGGAGGCCTCGGAGACCTGCAGGATCTCGGAGCACAGGTTGGACATGGTGATGCGGCCCTTGATCGGGTTCGCGGCGTTCACGGTGTCCTCGAACACGACGTACGGGTAGCCGGACTCGAACTGGATCTCGGCGATGGTCTGGAAGAACTCGCGCGCGTTGATCTTGGTCTTCTTGATCCGCGCGTCGTCGACCATCTCGTAGTACTTCTCGGTCACGGAGATCTCGGAGAACGGCACCCCGTAGACGCGCTCGACGTCGTACGGCGAGAACAGGTACATGTCCTCGTTCTTCTTCGCCAGCTGGAACGTGATGTCCGGGATCACGACGCCGAGGGAGAGGGTCTTGATGCGGATCTTCTCGTCCGCGTTCTCGCGCTTGGTGTCGAGGAAGCGGTGGATGTCCGGGTGGTGCGCGTTGAGGTACACCGCGCCGGCGCCCTGGCGCGCGCCGAGCTGGTTGGCGTAGGAGAAGGAGTCCTCGAGGAGCTTCATCACGGGGATGACGCCGGAGGACTGGTTCTCGATCTGCTTGATGGGCGCGCCGTGCTCGCGGATGTTGGTCAGCGAGAGGGCCACGCCGCCGCCGCGCTTGGACAGCTGCAGGGCGGAGTTGATGCCGCGGGCGATCGACTCCATGTTGTCCTCGATGCGCAGCAGGAAGCAGGAGACGAGCTCGCCGCGCTGCTTCTTGCCCGAGTTGAGGAAGGTGGGGGTGGCCGGCTGGAAGCGGCCGGCGATCATCTCGTCCACCAGGTGGGTGGCCAGCTCCTGGTCGCCCCGGGCCAGGTGGAGGGCGACGACGGCGACGCGGTCCTCGTAGCGCTCGAGGTAGCGCTTGCCGTCGAAGGTCTTCAGGGCGTACGAGGTGTAGAACTTGAACGCGCCGAGGAATGTCGGGAAGCGGAACTTGGCCTTGTAGGCACGATCGAACAGGCCCCGGATGAACTCGAAGGGGTACTGCTCGAACGTCTCGGTCTCGTAGTAGTCGTTCTTCTGCAGGTAGTCGAGCTTCTCCTCCAGGTCGTGGAAGAACACCGTGTTGGTGTTGACGTGCTGCAGGAAGTACTGGCGCGCGGCCGCGTGGTCGGCCTCGAACTGGATGCGACCGTCGGCGCCGTAGAGGTTCAGCATGGCGTTGAGCTCGTGGTAGCCGAGGTTCTGCCACTCGGCGGGCATGTTCTTCGCCTGGCGGATGAGGTCCGCCTCGGTGGGTGCGGTGGTGGTCAT
The DNA here is from genome assembly GCF_003989405.1 of Micrococcus sp. HSID17227. NCBI lineage: Bacteria > Bacillati > Actinomycetota > Actinomycetes > Micrococcales > Micrococcaceae > Micrococcus > Micrococcus sp. HSID17227. The sequence continues at coordinate 15,907 of NZ_RBLN01000005.1, forward strand.
GTCCACAGTCCTTCCAGGCCGCCGCGGACGCGTTCGACGTCGTCGGGCGTGCCCATCAGCTCGAATTTGTACATGAGGGGGACCTGGCACTTGCGGGAGATGATGTAGCCGGCCAGGCAGTAGCCCTCATGGAAGTTGGTGTTCCCGGACGCGATCACGCCCCGAATCCAGTGACGGTTCTCCGGGACGTTGAGGAACTTGATCACCTGCTTCGGGACCGCGCCCGGCCCGCTGCCCCCGCCGTAGGTGGGGGTCATCAGGACGTACGGGGCGGTGGCCCCGAGGGTGGGCTCCCGGGTGATCAACGGCAGTCGAGCCACCCGGTCCTCGGGCAGCTCGAGCTTCTCGACGAAGCGGTGCGTGTAGTTGGAGGCGGAGGAGAAGTAGATCAGTCCCGCGTCGGTGGGGACGAGCCCCTGCGCCTCGGCCGAGCGGATGTGGCTCGGGTCCGCGGCGACGGTCATGTCGACTCCGGTCAGGCCACCGATGCCGCGGCGGACTCGGCGAGCTCGGCGATCTTGTCCGGGCGGAAGCCGGACCAGGAGTCGGTCTCGGTGACGACGACGGGGGCCTGCATGAAGCCGAGGGCACGGACGCGCTCGAGGGCGGCGGGGTCCTGGGACATGTCCACGACCTCGTAGGCGATGCCCTTCTTGTCCAGTGCACGGTAGGTGGCGTTGCACTGCACGCAGGCCGGCTTGGTGTACACGGTGACGGTCATGGCGATCCCTGTTCCTTCGTGGTCTCTGGTGGTCTGCGGGTGTCGGCGCGGCGCCCGCGAGGTGAATCACGGGGCGTGCCGAACATCTGCGTCGATACTACATCTAGTGATCACAGCCGGGAACCATCCCTACATGTAGTAGTCACACCGCTGTAGTTACGTATCCCCACCCTCTGGCCATCCTGTCCACACCCTGCTGTGCGAGACGATCCGCGCGGACATGCGGGACACGCCGGGACCGAGGTCGACTGTCCACAGCCGGTGGAGATCTCGGGGCCGGGTTCCCACAGCCGGAAAGTCGGGTTCGCCACGTCCGCGAGCGGCGTGTCCGGCCCCCGCGGACCACTACATGTAGGAGCCCGCCGCCGGCCGGCGTCGGAATACCCCGTGACCACCGGGGGTTGCCCCGGCATGAGCACCTCCCCCACCGTCACCCGCAATGACGCCGAGTCCCGCTACGAGCTCCACGACGGCGGCACACTGCTCGCCGTCCTCGACTTCCGGGACAACGGCGCGGCCGTCTCCCTGAACCGCGCGTTCACCATCCCGGTGCACCGCGGCCGGGGCCACGCCGCCGCGCTGACCGCGGGCGCCGTCGAGGACATCGCGACGAACGGCGGCCCCGCAGGGGGCCGCCGCATCGTGCCGATGTGCTGGTACGTCGCCCAGTGGTTCGACGAGCACCCGGAGAAGAGCGCGCTGCTCGCGCCCCACTGACCGGCGCGGTCAGGCCGCGACGCGGTGCCGGCGCACCACGGCCAGGACGCCCGCGGCCAGCACCGCGACGGCGACGGGCCACGCCGCCGGACCACGCCCGGTCTCGACCGTGTCCGGCACCGTGTGCTCGCCGTCGGCCGGATCCGCAGGGGTCTCGGGCTCCGCCGGCGAGGTGGGAGTGTCGGGATCGGCCGGCTGGCCCGGAGCGTCGTCGAACGGGCCGGCCACGGGGAAGGTCACGAACCCCGGGATCCGCCCGTTCTCCCAGTCGTAGAGGTCCACGCGGGGATCGCCGAACCGCACGGTCACCGTCCGCGTCGTCGTCACGCCGTCCCTCGTGGCCCGCAGGGTGACGGTGTCGGATCCGGTGAAGCCCTCGGGCGCCTGGTACACGTAGCCGCGCGGCCCGCCGGTCTCCTCCTCCGTCACCTCGACGACCCGACCCTCGGCCGGGCCCGCGACGAGCGTCAGCGGCGCCGCCTCATCGCCCGTGTACGAGGAGATGAACACGTGTCGCTCCCCCGGCGCCGCGAGCAGGGTGGTGTCCCAGGCGGTGGGGAGCATGTGGAAGCCGAGCTCATGACGCTGGTCGGCGCGCAGCGGCTCGCCCGGGTCAGCGTCGGTGAGGTCGGCGTCCGGACCGTAGGTGAGGGCGGCCACCTCGCCGCCCAGGACGTAGAGGGTGTAGACGACGGGACCGGTCCCCGACTCGCCCAGGCTCCGCCGGGCCGCGGCGACGTCGAAGTCACCGCGCTCCAACTCGTCGTCGTACGTGAACGGGACCTCGGTCTCGGCGCCGCGGGCCTCCCCCTCCAGCACCGGAGCCACCGTCAGGCGGACGTCGGACTCGTCCACCTCGAACTCGGTGCCGAAGGAGGCACCGGTCTCACCCTCCGCGCTGGCCACGAGGAAGGATCCGCCGGGCAGGCCGTGCTCGGCGGTCCATCCAGCGGGGTGGGCGGGTGAGGCGAGGGCAGGGGTCGCCCCCAGGCCGGTGAGAAGGACGCCGGCGCCCAGGGCGGCGGCAAGGCGGGTCGGTCGGGCGGTGCGCATCGTGCTCCTCCAGGGGTGCGGTGCTGCGACGGGCTGAAGGGTTCTCCGGCTCGGACGCCCGAGGTCGACCGGATGCCGCACTCGCCGCGTCGGCACGAATCTACGCCGCACGGACGTGAGGCGGGTCACCATCCGGTGACGAAGCGCTATCGACTCGGTCACGGCGACGCGCGATGCGGATCGGGCCGGCCGGCGCCGCGCGTCAGCGGGATGCGCTGGGCGAGGGGCTTGCCCCGGAGGAGGGGCGCGGGGTGGCCTGCGCCGTGTCGGCCGGGCTGGGCGACGGGCTCGCCGATGCGGCGTCCCGCCCCCGCTGGTCCTCGGCGTCCCGGCCGGACGCGCTGGCGGAGCCCGACGCGCTGGAGGAACTGGGCGAGCTCGACGACGGCAGCACCGGCTTCTGGGTGGCGCGGAAGCTGCGCACCCGCTGCAGCGGCTCCGGGACGAAGTCCGAGGGGACGGAGCCGCCGTCCGCGCCGGTGCCCTCGATCTTGATGGGGCCGGTGAACCCGGACGGTTCCGCCGTGCGCGCCCCGCTCGACCCGATCACGCCCATCTCCCCGAGCGTCGCGGCCAAACTCTCCAGCTCCTTGCGATGGCCCTCGACCACGCTGGAGGCCAGCTCCTTCGCCGCGTCGTCCGAGCCGTCCTCCGCCTCCGTGGCGGAGATCGTCAGCGCGCCCTGATAGAGGCGGCGCATCTGGAGCAGGTAGATCCGTCCTGCCTCCTCCGGCTCGGCGGCGGCCAGCACGTTCTTCTCCCGGTCGGACAGGAGTCCGGCGCGCAGCTCGTCGCCCACGATCTGGGTCGGCTCCGCGTCCTCCGTGGACTCGGGCTGCGCAGACGGGGTCGACTCGGCACCCGCACCGCGCACGTCATCCGAGGGGACGCCCCAGCCCTCGAGCATCGACTCGAGCCGGCCCGCCCGCTCCTCGTGCTCGGACTTCATCCGTTCGGCGGTGGCCCGGATCTCCTGGTCCACGCCGTCCTTGCCCAGCACCTGATCGGACTGCTGGATCGCGTCGCGGTGGTTGCGCAGCAGCAGACCCGCGAACTGGATGTCCGCCGCGAGCGGGTCGGCGGACGTCTGGCTGGGGCTGGCCAGCACGCCCTCCAGGTAGGTGTTCCCCGCCTCCGTGCCACCGGTCTGTCCGGGCTCCTCGGCGACGCTGCAGCCGCCGGTGGCCAGGGTGATGCTCAGGAGCGCCCCTCCGACGGCCACGCTCCAGCGGCGGGGGCGCACGCGGGCGGGGGCGATGTCGGCTCGGCTCATGGGCGCAGGTCCTCTCGGCGGTCGTCACCCGGTCACGGGGTCAATGGCGGTCCGACGCGGTCGGCCGCCCCGGCCTCCCCAGGGTACCCCTCCGGCCTCCCTGCCCCGGGGTCACCGCGGCCTCAGGCGACGCGGGTGGCCTGCACCACCCAGTTGTTGAAGGCGTTCCCGGCCATCCCGGTGCCCGGCACGAGGTCGCACGTGATCAGCGTGACCTTCGCGTCGTCGCCCCCGGGCTCCCAGGCCCAGCGGTTCGCCGGATCCTGGGTGAGCGCCTCCTTCTCCACCGAGACCGCGTCCGAGTCCGCCTCGAAGGCGGCCTGCGTGCCGTCGTCGTATGTCACCACGACGACGGCACCCGCGCGCACGTCGCCCAGGTTCCAGAACACGTCCCGCACGCCGTGGTAGACGACGTGCCCGGCCAGGACCCCCGCGTACCGGGACCGCTCCCCCGGCGTGGTGCCCCACTGCGGCGGGCCGTACCAGCCGACCGTCTGTGGCTCCGGGTCCAGGTCGCCGCCCTCATCCAACTGCGTGAGGTCGATCCCCGCTCCGACGATCTGCTCGCCGTCCTGGTGGACGTCCACGTGCACGGGCGTCGCCGTGACCTCGTCCCACGGGGCGGCGGGGCCGGAGAGGTGGGCGGCCGCGGCGGGGGTCGGCTCCTCGGACGGTGCCGGCTCCTCGGACGGCGCCGGCTCCTCGGTGGGGGTCGGCTCCTCGGACGGCGTGGGTGTGCCGGCGAGCTCCTGGGTCTCGACGGGAACCGCCGCCTCCCGCGTGGGTGACGCCGAGGACGGGCTCGGCGTCGGGGTCGGGGTGGCCGTCGTTGCGGGGCTGGGCGTGAAGCGTGCCGAGGACGGCGACGGCGACGGCGACGGGGTCGCGGACGCCGTGGCGCTGAGGGTGGGGGCGGCGCTGATCGGCACGGCGCCGACCGCCAGCACCCCGCGCAGCGCGAGGAACACGAGTCCCAGGCACAGCAGCACCAGGACCACCCACAGGGCGCGTCGGACGGTGGTGTTCATCCGGGTTCTCCCCTCGTGTGCATCGACGCGGCCCGCCCGGGGCCGCGTCCGACGACGGCATGGTCTCACGCGCTCCGGCCTCGGCCCGGCGCGTCGTCCGTTCGGGATGGCCGAGGCGACCGGGACGCGGGTGCGCCCCGGCCGCCTCGGTGCGGGCTCAGGCCAGGCCGAAGGTGCGGCGCAGGCGCACCAGAACGCCGGCGGCCAGGGCGCCGATGGCGGCCAGGCCCCACGCGGAGCCGTTGCCGGTCTCGACCGTGTCCGGGACGGTGTGGCCGTCCTCGGCCGGCTACTCGGGAGCCGGGGCCGCGGGCTCGCCCTCGTCGACGACCGGTTCGGCCGGCTGCTCGGGCTCGGCGGGCTCCTCGGGGGCGGGGGCCGGATCGACCGGCTCCTCCGGGGCGGGCTCGGGTTCCGGAGCCGGCTCGGGGGCGGGCTCGGGTTCCGGAGCCGGCTCCGGCTCCGGCTGCGGCTCGGGGGCCGGCGCCGGGTCGATCGGGGTGGGCGTGGAGTCGCCCGGCAGGTCGAGCACCTCCACGGTGAACTCGACCGTCCGGGTGACGCCGTTCGCGGTCATCACCACGGTGAAGGTGTCGGTCCCGAGGAAGTCCTTCTCCGGGGTGTAGCCGAAGGAGGTCCCGCCGATCTCGACGGTCCCGTGCTTCGGCGCCACGGTGAGCTCGGCGTCGATCGGGCTCGGCACGCCGCCGTCCTCGGTCACGAGGGACTCGACGACGGTCGCGTTCTGGTCCGTGTAGACCCGCCACGTGGCGACCTCGGCCCAGTCCTCGAACGGGATGAACTCCTCGGCCTCGATCGGGGTCATGGTGCCGTCGGCGGCGAAGGCCGCGCCGAAGGCGAGCTGGCCGGCGCCGTAGACGTGCACCTCGTAGGGCTGCGCCAGGTCGCCGCCGAGGACCTGCTCGATGTCGTGCATGAACACGGCGCCCATGTCGTCCTCGGTGATGAAGTCGACCTGGATCTCGGTCTCCTCCCCCGACGCGGTGACGACGACGGCACGGATGTCCTCGGTCGCGAAGTTGTCGTAGAGGACGAACTCCATCAGGTCGTCGTCCGCGCTGACGAACGTGCCGGACGGGGTGCCGTGCTCGGGCGTCCAGGTGGCGGCGTGGGCCGGGGCGGCGGCGACGCCGACGAGGACGGCTGCACCGAGGGCGGCGGCGGACAGGCGGGCGGGGAACTGCAGGGACATGGGGTCCTCCGGTTCGGCGGTGCGGGCGTGGTGTCACCCCGAGTGAGTGCAGGTGACGTGGGTCACGGACACGTCGATCCTATCTGCCACATGTGCATCTGGTGAGCGCCGCCTGGCCGCAGCCGCAGAATTCACTCACTCTTCATGTGGGACGCCGCATCCCCGGGCTCGGCATAGCGGTCCCAGACGAAGGCCTGCAGCCGACGGGCGATCGCCTCCAGCGTCGCGGCGGCGAAGTGATCCTCCCGCCATGCCGCGTGCAGTCGCACCGCGAGCGCCCGCCCCTGCGCGATGACCCGCACCGGCGTCAGCTCGAAGGCCGGGTCCTCGGTGACGACGGCGACGCCCGCCCCCGTCGCGACCAGGGCCTGGGCCACCCGCCCGGAGTTCGCCTCGACGAGGGCCGGTGGCGTGAGGCCCGCCACGGCCACGGCGCCGTCGAGGACGCGCCGCGCCATGAAGGTGCGGGCGGGCGCGACGACGGGCTGGGCCACGAGGTCGTCGAGGGACACCCGCGTCCGGCCTGCCCAGGGGTGGCCCGGGGCGACGTACGCCCAGACCGGCAGGTCCATCAGCGGCAGCGACGCGACGGAGGGAGGCGGCACCGTCGGCATCACCACGAGGTCGTGCCGCGCGACGGCGTCGAGCAGCGAGTCGTCGAGCTGGGTCTCCGCCACGCGCGGGCGCGGGTCCTCCTCGCCGAAGGTGGCCACGAACGGCAGCACGACGTCGATGAGGGTGGTGCCCGGTGCGGCCACGGCCACGTCCGTGAGCCGCCCGGAGGCGAGCGCGCGGGCCGCCTGCTCCGCCCGTCGATGGGCGACGAGAACCTCGCGCGCCACCGGGAGGAACGCCTCGCCGGCCGTCGTCAGCTCGAGCCGGCCGCTGACCCGGGCGAACAGGGGCAGGCGCAGCTCACGCTGCAGCCGCTGCAGCTGCCGACTGAGCGCGGACTGCACGAGATCCAGGCGGATCGCCGCCCCCGAGACCGTGCCGACCTCGGCCACCGTGACGAAGGCCCGGAGCAGTTTCTCCTCCATGCCGGATGAGCATAGCCGCCATGCCAGATGATCACTGGACGGCATGGACTCAACGCCCCACCATGGGAGGACGCGGCCCGACGCGTCGTTGTCGTGCCCACCCGTCGTCCCCGCTCCCCGTGAGCCGTCCCCAGGAGGCACCCCCATGACCGCCACCCCCGACCTCGAGCAGACCCGCCATCTGGCCACCGAGCTGCCCGGCCCTCGCTCCCGTGAGCTCGCCGAGCGCCAGCAGCGTGCCGTCCCGGCCGGCGTGGCCACCACCATGCCGGTGTACGCGGCCCGCGCCGCGGGCGGCATCCTCGAGGACGTGGACGGCAACCGGCTGATCGACCTGGCCTCCGGCATCGCCGTGACCTCCGTGGGCGCCTCCCACCCGCGCGTCGTGGCCGCCGTCCAGGAGCAGGTCGCGCGGTTCACCCACACCTCGTTCATGATCACGCCCTACGAGGGCTACGTGGCCGTGGCCGAGCAGCTGGACCGCACCAGCCCGATCCCCGGCGAGACCCGCACCGCCCTGTTCAACTCCGGCGCCGAGGCCGTGGAGAACGCCGTCAAGGTGGCCCGCGCCTACACCGGCAAGCAGGCCGTGGCCGCGTTCGACCACGCCTATCACGGCCGCACCACCCTGACGATGGCGCTCACCGCCAAGTCCATGCCCTACAAGCACAGCTTCGGACCGTTCGCCCCCGAGATCTACCGCGTGCCCGGCTCCTACCCGCTGCGCGACGGCCTGTCCGGCGCCGAGGCCGCGCAGCGTGCCATCTCCGCGCTGGAGAAGCAGATCGGCGCCGACAACCTGGCCGCCGTGATCATGGAGCCGGTCCAGGGCGAGGGCGGCTTCATCGTCCCGGCCGAGGGCTTCCTGCCGGCCGTGGTCGAGTGGTGCAAGGCCAACGGCGTCCTGTTCATCGCGGATGAGGTCCAGTCCGGCATCGCCCGCACCGGCACCTGGTTCGCCTCCGAGACCGAGGGCATCGAGCCGGACCTGATGGCGACCGCCAAGGGCATCGCCGGCGGCATGCCGCTCTCCGGCGTCACCGGCCGCGCCGAGGTGATGGACTCCGTGCACCCGGGCGGCCTCGGGGGCACCTACGGGGGCAACCCCGTCGCCACGGCGGCGGCGCTCGCCGTGTTCGAGGCCGTCGAGGAGGGCGGTCTCCTGGAGAAGGCCCGCCGGATCGAGCAGGTCATCCGCGAGCACTTCGAGCAGAACGCCGACGACCGCATCGCCGAGGTCCGCGGCCGCGGCGCGATGATGGCGATCGAGTTCGTGGACCCCGCCACCGGCGAGCCGGACGCGACGCTGACCGCCACCGTGGCCGCGGCCGTGCGCGCCACCGGCGTCATCCTGCTCACGTGCGGCACCTACGGCAACGTCATCCGCTTCCTGCCGCCGCTGACCATCGGTGAGGACCTCCTCAAGGAGGGCCTGAGCGAGGTCACGAAGGCGCTGCGGTCCGCCTGAGCCCCCGCCACCGGCGGACCGACGACGACGGCCCCGCATCCCCGTCCGGGATGCGGGGCCGTCCGCCTGTCGGCAGAGGACTCAGATGTCGTCCTCGTAGGCGGGGCCGCCTTCGTTCTCCATGGCCTCGAGGCGCCGGGACTTCTCGGCGGTGAAGATCCGGCGGACCCCCGTGCCGCCGAACTCGTCCTCCGGGACCAGCCCGACGCCGTACTTCCGCAGGGCCTTCTCCAGACGCAGACGCTCGTCCACCCGCAGGTCGGCCAGCCCCTTCTCGAAGCGGCGCAGCTGCTCCTTCTCGAGGCCGGCCGCGGTGGCCAGGGTGCGGACACTGACCTGGGCGAGAGCGCGGCCGGCACGCGCCACGTCGAAGGTCATCGGGGTGGGGTACATCAGACATTCTCGATTCTGCAGTTCTCGACGGGGATCCGATCCATGATGGCCACGCCCCGGATGAAGGGACAAGGGCGCGCCAGCCTAGAACCCGCTGTGCGGTAGGCACCCAGCCGACGGAGACGACCCTGGCCGACGATCGGGGAGAATATGGCGGTCATCACTCCCCCACCCCCGAGAAAGGGGGCTCCATGAGCCACGTGACCTCTTCCCCGCCCGAGACAGGGCCGGGTCTCAAGAAGACCCTCTCGTCGCTCGACGCCTACGCCATGGGCTTCGGCGCCATGATCGGCTTCGGCTGAGTCGTCCTCGTGGGCGGCTGGCTCAAGAACGCCGGCACCTTGGGCTCGATCATCGCGATCGTCTCCGGCGGCCTGATCATGACCGTCGTCGCGCTGGTGTACGCCGAGCTCGTCGCAGCGATCCCGAAGGCCGGAGGCGAGCATCACTTCCTGCTGCGTGGCATGGGCGCGCGGTGGAGCTTCCTCGGCTCGTGGGGCATCACGGGCGGATACATCTCGATCGTCGCGTTCGAGGCCGTCGCCCTCCCCCGCACCACCGCGTACATCTGGCCCGAGATCGAGTCGATCCCGCTGTGGAACGCCTTCGGCTCGGACGTCTACCTCGTCTGGGCGCTGGTCGGCGCCGGGGCCGCCGTGGTCATCACCTGGATCAACTACATCGGCGTCAAACTGGCCGGCATCGTGCAGACGATCGTCGTCGCCACGCTGCTCGTCATCGGCGCACTCCTGGTGTTCGGGGCCGGAACGGGTGGCTCCGTCGCGAACTTCGAGCCGCTCTTCACGGACGCCCGGGGCCTCTTCACGGTGATGGTCGTCGTGCCGTTCCTCTTCGTGGGCTTCGACGTCATCCCTCAGTCGGCCGAGGAGCTCAACATGCCCCCTCGCCGCATGGGCGTGATGATCATCGTCTCGGTGGCCGCCGCGACCCTCTGGTACATCATGGTGATCCTGACGAACGCGTCCTCGATGCCCCGTGAGCAGCTCGTGAACGCCGACCTCGTGACGGCTGACGCCATGGCGGCCCTGTTCCACAGCCCGGCCATGGCCAACGTGCTGCTCGTGGGCGGCCTGGCCGGCATCCTCACCTCCTGGATCGCCCTGCTCATGGGCGCGGCTCGCCTGCTCTACGCGATGGGCGTCTCGGGCATGCTGCCCCGCTGGTTCGGACACATCCACCCGAAGTACCGGACCCCGTCGAACGCGGTGCTGTTCATCGGCGTGCTCTCCATCGCGGCGCCGTTCTTCGGCGCGGGCGCCCTGGGCTGGTTCGTGGACTCCGGCTCCCCGTCCATCGTGTTCACCTACATGATGGTCTGCGTCGTGTTCCTGCTCCTGCGCCGCCGCGAGCCGGAGATGGACCGCCCCTTCCGCGCGGGCGGCGCGACCGCCGGGCGAGTGCTGGGCGTGACCGGTGTGATCCTCACTGCGGGGCTGCTCAGCCTCTACATTCCGGGGATGCCCGCCTCCATCGCCCCGATGGCCTATGCCTTCTTCGGCCTGTGGTGGCTGCTCGGCTTCGTTTTCCTGTTCCGCATCCCGCGCGGGATCACCCCGGGCGAGGACGCAGAGGAGCGTCTGCTGGAACGTCTGGCGCGTCGCTGACCCACTGCTCCCGCCACGCCGGCGGGACGCGGACGGGCCCGCCTCCGGTCACCGGAGGCGGGCCCGTCGTCGTCGTGGGGTGTCAGTCCTGGACGAAGTACGTCTGCTTGTTGACGAACTCGTCCATGCCGAGCGGGCCGAGCTCGCGGCCGAAGCCGGAGCGCTTGACGCCGCCGAACGGGATCTCCGCCCCTTCTCCCGCCGGCGTGTTGACGTTGGCCATGCCGACCTCGAGCTGCCGGGCGATCCGCTCGGCCTGGGCCTCGTCCTGGGAGAACACGGCGCCGCCCAGGCCGTACTGGGAGTCGTTGGCGAGGGCGAGCGCCTCGTCCGCGGACTCCACCTTGTAGACGACGGCGACGGGGCCGAAGAGCTCCTCGCGGTAGGCGTCCATCTCGGAGGTGACGCCCGTGATCACGGCCGGGGCGAAGCGGGCGCCCGCCTCGTCCGTGACGGTCCCGCCGACGTGGACGGTCGCGCCCTGCTGACGGGCCCGCTCCACCTGCTCGGCCAGGCCCTCGGCGGCACCGCGCGAGGACAGCGGGGTGAACACCGTCGGGTCCTCGTCGGCGGCCTCCCCGGGCTTCATGGCGTCGGCCAGGGACACCAGCTCGGCCACGAAGGCGTCATGGATGTCCGCCGAGACGATCATGCGCTTGTTGGAGTTGCAGGCCTGGCCCATGTTGTACATGCGGGTCGCCCACGCGGTGCGGGCGGCCTCGGCCGGATCCTCGGCGTCGAGCACGATGTACGGGTCCGACCCGCCGAGCTCGAGGACGGCCTTCTTGAGGTGCTGGCCCGCGAGCGCGCCGATCACGGAGCCGGCCCGCTCGGAGCCGGTCAGGGAGACGCCGGCCACGCGCGGGTCGGCGATGAACTCGGCGATCTGGTCGTGCGTGGCGAACACGTTGGTGTACACGCCGGCCGGCACGCCGGCGTCGTCCATGATCTGCTGCACGGCCAGGGCCGAGCGCGGGCAGATCTCGGCGTGCTTGAGCACGATCGCGTTGCCGAGCATGAGGTTCGGCGCGGCGAAACGGGCGATCTGGTAGTACGGGAAGTTCCACGGCATGACGCCCAGCAGCACACCCAGGGGCAGGTGGCGGATCATGGCGCGGCCGCCCCCGTAGGTCTCGATGGGGCGGTCCGCGGCGAGGGTGGGGCCCTTGTCCGCGAAGTAGCCGAAGATGGCCGAGCTGAACTCCGCCTCCTCGACGCCCTCGGTCACGCGCTTGCCCATCTCGGTGGCGATGATCTGCGCGAGCTCGTCTTTGCGCTCCTCGAAGAGGTCCGCGACCTTCTGCACGATGGTGGCGCGTTCCTCGATGGGGCGGGCGGCCCATGCGCGCTGGGCGGTCTCGGCGGCGGCCAGCACCTGGTCGACCTCACCGTCGGCGAGGGCGGGGAAGGTCTCCACGACCTGGTCGGTGCTGGGGTCCTGCACGCGATAGCCGGTGGGGGTGCTCATGAGTGGGTCCTCTCGTTGGGGTCCCGGACCACGGCAGTGCCGTCGTCGTCCGGACGGATGATCGGGATGGGTCGGGTCGAGTCCGTCTGCGGCAGGGTCTCGCCACGGAAGTAGGCCGGGTGGCGCAGCCGCGTCCACATCATCAGTACCACGCCGATGGCCAGCACGCCCATGCCCAGGATGAACACGGTGCCGACACCGAACACGGAGGAGCCGGAGCCGTAGTCGGGGTCGGTGGAGTCCATCGCGGTCACGCAGAACATCACCAGCAGCACGAGGCCGCCGATCAGCGGGAACAGGAAGGTGGTGAGGGCGTTGCCCACCGAGGTGAACCACTCGCGGCGGAAGTACCAGACGCAGGCCAGGGCGGTGATGCCGTAGTAGAAGCAGATCATCAGGCCCAGAGCGGTGATGGTGTCCCACAGGGCGTTCTCGGAGAGCAGCCGCGTGACGACGTAGAAGAGGCCGGCGAAGCCCGCGCACACCCAGGTCGCGAAGGCCGGGCTGTTGAACCGGGGGCTCAGCTCGGCGAAGCGCGCGGGCACAGCCCGGTAGAAGCCCATCGCCAGCAGGGTGCGGGCCGGGGAGACCATGGTGGACTGCAGGGAGGCCAGGGAGCTGACGAGGATCGCGCTGGACATGATCACGGCAAAGGGGCCCAGGATCGGGCCGGCGAGGACCGCGAAGATCGACTCCTGGTTGTCCGGGTTGCCCGCGCCCAGGCCCTCGGAGCCGATGCCCGCCCAGGAGATCACGGCCAGGGCGGACAGGATGTAGACGGCGATGATGACGAACACGGTGACGGCGGCGGCCCGGCCGGGGGTGCGCTCGGGGTCCTTGGTCTCCTCGTTCATCGTGAGGGTCACGTCCCAGCCCCAGAACAGGAAGATGGACAGGGAGACGCCGGCCGCGACCACACTGAAGTCGCCCGCGGTGAACGGGTTGAACCAGTCCAGCTGCACCGGGGTGGGGTCGAAGCCCGCGCCACGGGAGGACTGCGTCAGGGCGGCGACCGCGAACGCACCGAGGGCCAGGATCTGGAAGGCCACCAGGATGTACTGCAGGTGCTTGGTGGTCTCCATGCCGCGGTGCGAGATCCATCCGGCCAGGGCCAGGTACACCAGGGTCAGGGGGATGTTGACCCACAGGTTGCCGGCCAGGTCCGCGATGGCCTGGCTCCCGGTGATCTGGGCGAGCAGCAGGAACGTGAAGTCGACGGCGACGGCCGCCAGGTTGGACAGCACGATCACGGAGGCGGCGATGAGCCCCCAGCCGCCCATCCACCCGACATACGGCCCGAAGGCGTGCGTGGCCCAGGTGAACGACGTGCCGGAGTCCGGCACCCGCGTGTTCAGCGCCCGGTAGCCGAGGGCCACCAGGAGCATCGGGATGAAGCCGAGCAGCAGGATCGCGGGCACGTGGGTGCCGACGGTGCTGATGGTCGGCCCGAGGCCCGAGGTCAACGTGTAGGCGGGGGCGACGACGGAGACGCCGATCACCACCGCCCCGAGCAGGCCGACCTTGCCGGCCTGGAGCCCCTTGTTGCTCACCCCGCCCGGGTTGAGCAGGTTGACCTGCTCGATGGCGGAGGTGGTCGGGTACACGTGCTCGTGTCCCTCATTGTCGACGACGCGGCGTCGTGGGGTGGATGCGCTCATGAGGATGTCCTTGTCCGTCGGGCCGGTCAGCCGGTGGGCTGCCCCGCGTCGGTGGCTTCCCGCTCGGCGATGGCCAGGGCGGCGGCCTCGCCCATGCGGATCGCGCCGTCCACGTGCTGGTAGCCCTCGGCTGCGATGTCCGAGCACGCGTAGTGGATGGGACCGGTCGGGCGGTTCTGGAGGTGGCCCCAGCGGGAGAGCCCGCCGAGGTCGTAGCTGGTGGCGTAGGCGCCTCGGGTCCACTCCTCGGCGGCCATGTCCGAGAGGAAGAACGCGATCGGCTCGAGGGTCCGGGGGCCGAGGTACTCGGCCATGGCGCCGAGGATCGCGGCCTTGCGCTCCTCCTCCGGCAGGGCCCACATCTGCTCCGCGTACACGTCGGACACGAAGCCGACGAGGGTGCCGTGCGGGTCCTCCTTGCCCGGGGCGCCACCGGCCAGGTTCTCGCCGCGGTTGGTGTTGTCATAGATCTCCTGGACGAGACGGCCCCCACCGAAGCACGTGCCGGACAGGCCCTCCTCGCGCCAGAACGGGGTCTCGTACACGGCGTGCACCTTGATGACCAGGCCCATGGAGATGTGCTGGTGCGCGATCTGCTGCTCGCGCGGCATCGGCGGCTCGAAGGAGATGCGGCTGTAGAGGTTCGGCGGGACGGCCAGGACCGCGTAGCGGGCGTGCACCTCGTAGTCGTCAGTGAGCGCCACGACGTCGCCGGCGGCGCCGTCGTGCGCCACGCCGTTGCGCACGTCCGCGGCCACCCCGTTCTTCTCGTCCGCGGTGGACGGGTCCGGCTCGGCCCAGCGCAGGGTGCGCACCGGCTGGCCGAGGACGACGTCGTCGCCCAGCTCGGCGGCCATGGCCAGGGACACGGACTGCATGCCGCCCTCGACGCGCTTGTCCAGGATGAAGTCCTCGTCCACCAGGTTGCGGAACGACCCGGCCGAGGCGGACATGAGCAGCGCCTGGAGCAGGGAGAAGGTGTGGGAGGGCTTGGTCAGCATGCCGGAGGCGATGTAGATGGAGACGTTGTCGATGGCCTCCGGGTCGTCGGACTGCTGCTCCAGCCAGTGCCGGAAGGAGATCTTGTCCAGCTCGGCGGCCCGCGGGTGCTCCCACGGGGCGGCGGCGTCGATCTCGGCGGTCAGTTCGTCGATCTTGGCGATCAGGCGATCCATCTCCCGGTCCGTCTTCTCGGCCACCGGGAAGTCGAGGCCGTCGTAGACGTGGCGTTCTCCGCGCGGGTCCACGTAGACGTTGCGACCGTCGCGGAAGCGGGAGAACGTCGGCAGGCCGAGCTCCTCCACCAGGGAGATGAGGCGGGTCTGGTCCGGGGAGATCCACTGGCCGCCGATCTCGATGAAGTGGTCCTTGCCGTCGGCGCCCTCGACCAGGCCGTTCCAGGTGCGGCCGCCGACGCGCCGGCGAGCCTCCAGGACGGTGACGGACAGGCCCTGGGCCTTCGCGGTGCGGGCGGCCATGAGGCCGGCCGGGCCGGCGCCGATCACGACGACGTCGCTCGTCCGGCGCTCGCGGCCGGCGGTGGCGGGGGCGGTGGTCATGGGGTGCTCCTCTGGCGGGGACGGGGCATCGGGCGGGGCCCGGGTGAATGCCGTTCATTTAGAGTGTCGGCGCTCACTGTACGGGCCGCGCGCCGGGAAGGGAAGGCTGGTCCGTAGCCGGCCTGACACCTCCTGCCCGTCCGACGGGTCAGAATGGCCGGATGGACGAGACCACTGAACCGCCCCGGGCGCGCCGCCGCCGCGGACGACCTCTCTCCCCCGCTCTGAGCCGCGAAGCGATCGCGGACGCGGCGCTCGCGGTCGCCCGCACCGAGGGATACGAAGGGCTCACCATGGCGGCGGTCGGCCGTCGCCTGGGCGTGGCGCCGAGCGCGCTCTACAACCACATCAGCGGCAAGCATGAGCTGCTCGTCCTGCTGCAGGACGCCGTGATGGGCGAGGTCTCGCTCGTCGAGCTGGAGGCCGCGATCCGGGGCGAGGTGCCCGTCGTCGCCGCCCTGCGGGCGTGGGCGCGCTCCTACCGCGACGTCTTCGCGGCCCATCCGCCGCTGATCCCGCTCATCGCGACCCTGCCGATCGAGGGAGCCCCGTCGACGCAGCGGGTCTACGAGACGGTGTGCGCGGTGTTGGCCCGGACCGGTCTGGCGCCGGAGCAGGTGCTGGCCCGGGTGATCGCGCTCGAGTCGTTCATCTACGGGTCTGCGTACGACGTCGACGCTCCGGCCGACATCTTCGAGGTGGCGGGGGCGCAGGAGCGCCTGCCCGCGCTTGGCGCGGCCGCCGAGGCCTTCCGGGCGGGCGGGGGCACGCGCGCGACGGGGGCGCGGAACCCCTATGCGGACGCACCCTTCGAGGAGGGACTGGACCTGCTGCTCGCGGGCCTCGGCGACTGACCCGCGGACTGCCGGCCTCGGCGAGGGCGCTCGAGTCCTCCGCGGAGATCTCCA